>JAOAAU010000133.1 GCA_026418695.1 Clostridia bacterium | reverse complement strand
GTGTTTTATATACTTCTTCTGCCGAAAAAGCCATAAAAAAGATTGAAGAATTAGGTATGGATAAGTTACCTATTTGTATGGCTAAAACACAATATTCTTTATCAGATAATCCTTTACTTCTAGGTAGACCGGAAGGGTTTGAGATAACTGTCCGTGAAGTAAAAATATCAGCGGGCGCTGGATTTATAATAGCTATTACCGGCGAAATTATGACAATGCCTGGTCTGCCAAAAGTACCTGCAGCTGAGAAAATTGATATTAATGAATACGGTATAATATCCGGACTTTTTTAATGATGTTTTCTTAAAAATATATTTGGTAAATATCGATCTCAAATCTGAGTAGGTACATCCACTATTAATTGAACAAACAATCAATACAAATCTAACGGGGCCATTTGGCCCCGTTAGATTTCTTCTACTTGCAAGCTTGCTGTTGTTTTCAACTTAAAAGGAGCAGTTAAGTAGTATAGTACAATAAGTCATTGGAGATACTGGATGAATGTATACTTACATGGCTATCCTAATAGAAAAAGCTCATTTATTCTATTGGGATAGTTCGCTGTGAATTAACCTTTAAGTTATTAAAAATGCAAATACTCATGTTGAAATTTTCATACATTTATGTTAAGATGTTAGTGAAAAAATTAACTAGGTACATAGGCTTATTAACCGAAACACTGAAATGTCGGTTTAAAATCACTGGTATTGCGATTTTGCAATAACATAAAAAAATAGGGTTGAAGGGAGAATTCAAATGAGTCCAAACAAAAAATTGCAAGCATGGGTAAAAGAAATTGCAGATATGTGCCAACCAGATCAGATTTACTGGTGTGATGGTTCACAGGAAGAAAATGATCGCCTTTTACAATTAATGGTTGATGCCGGAATGGCTACACCCTTAAATCCGGAAAAACGTCCGGGATGTTACCTGTTCCGCAGCCATCCTTCTGATGTAGCGCGTGTAGAAGACAGGACTTTTATTGCATCTAAAAAGAAGGAAGATGCAGGCCCAACAAATAACTGGGTAGATCCGGATGAACTGAAAGCAACGATGAAAGAATTGTACAAGGGTTGTATGAAGGGAAGGACAATGTACGTAATTCCTTTCTCTATGGGTCCTATCGGTTCACCTATTTCCAAAATTGGTGTTGAACTGTCTGACAGTCCTTACGTCGTAGTAAATATGCGTATCATGACTCGTATAGGAACAAAAGTTCTTGAAGTTCTAGGTGAAGACGGAGATTTCGTACCTTGCCTGCATTCAGTAGGTGCTCCGCTGGAAGAAGGACAAAAGGATTCATCTTGGCCTTGCGCTCCAATTGAAAAGAAATATATCAGCCATTTCCCTGAAGAAAGAATGATCTGGTCTTACGGTTCCGGATGCGGCGGAAATGCGCTTCTGGGCAAGAAGTGTTTTGCACTTCGTATTGCTTCCGTACAGGCCCGTGATGAAGGTTGGCTGGCTGAACATATGCTGATCCTCCGTCTGACTGATCCTAACGGCAACAAGAAATATGTTGCAGGTGCTTTCCCAAGCGCTTGCGGTAAGACCAACCTGGCAATGTTGATCCCAACAATTCCGGGCTGGAAAGTTGAAACTATCGGTGATGACATTGCTTGGATGAAATTCGGTGCAGACGGACGTCTGTATGCGATCAACCCTGAAGCTGGTTTCTTTGGTGTTGCTCCTGGTACATCCATGGATTCAAATCCTAACGCTATGCACAGCATTGAAAAGAACACAATCTTCACTAACGTTGGTTTAACTGACGATGGTGATGTTTGGTGGGAAGGTATCGGCTACGATGCTCCAGATCATCTCATTGATTGGAAGGGTAATGACTGGACTAAGGATTCCAAGGAACCTGCTGCTCATGCAAACGCTCGTTTTACAGCGCCTGCAAGCCAGTGCCCTGTAATCGCTCCTGAGTGGGAAGATCCTGCTGGAGTACCGATTTCCGCAATCTTGATTGGTGGACGTCGTCCAAGCACAATTCCGTTGGTTCACGAAAGCTTTGATTGGAACCACGGCGTATTCATGGGCTCCATCATGGGTTCAGAAATTACTGCTGCAGCGATTTCTGCAAACATCGGTCAGGTTCGTCGTGACCCATTTGCAATGCTTCCTTTCATCGGCTACAATGTATGCGATTACCTCCAGCACTGGTTGAATATCGGTACAAAGACTACTGCGGATAAGTTACCAAAGATATTCTATGTTAACTGGTTCCGTAAGGACGCAAACGGTAAATGGTTGTGGCCTGGATTCGGCGAAAACAGCCGTGTTCTCAAGTGGGTTGTTGAAAGAGTATCCGGCGAAGGTAAAGCAGTGAAGACTCCGATCGGTTACATGCCTACTGAAGATGCAATTGATACTAAGGGGCTTGATGTAAGTGAAGCGGAAATGGCTGAACTGCTCAAGGTTAACAAGGACGAATGGTTGAAGGAAGTTGCTTCCGTAAAAGAACATTACGCTAAGTTCGGTGCTAAGCTGCCAGCAGAATTGAATAAACAGCTTGAAGCTCTGGAAGCACGTTTACAGGCATAAGAGATCCAAACAAATAAAACAGTTCTTGGTTTTACTCCGGAATTGTTAAAATGAAAACTGGTTGATGAGTCTATTTTGAATTGACTTATCAACCAGTTTTATTATTAAACGGCAATACTCCTTCTACTATACAATATAAAGAATTTGCAGCCAATTATGCTCACAACTTCTTCAACAAATTGGAACCTACTATTCTTCATTATCTTGCTTTTACTTCTTTGAATTCAAGTACGCAACGGCAATAGCAACACCTAATCCCATAATAATCCAAGGTAACGCTGCGTTTAAAAAGTCTCCCACTCCACTTGCATCCATTCGAATACTCCTAAATAAATTTCGAATTCTTTGGAGCAATAAACTAAATTCTTGATTTTAACCGATGGACTCTTCTCCAAATTTTAACCATTGCATAAAGGAGAAGCCCTACACAGGCCAGATTCAACAGAGAAAAGAGCGACATGGTATTATTGATGCCATGAAATCTTTCCAAGCCCTTTAAAAAGTTACTGGTTCCAACCACTAAGTTAAGGAATAAAACTGCCAACAATATTCTTTGAATTCTTAAGTTCTTTTCAATTTTAGAGTTTCTATCGGTGTAAATCTCTGCGATTTTGCCTTTCTCAACTTCATTTTCTGTCCGGAAGTACTGCCAGCCATTGAAGACATCGCCGATATATGTCCAACCCATGTCTCTAAAAAAGTTGATATATTCGCCTTTATCTGCCTTGAAAGGGTTGATGTAATCCAATCGGTAATAATAATTTTTCGGGTCCCCCTTGATAAAGTAATACTTGAACCCACAGCTGACGCCAGTCAGGTGCCATCCCTGAAGGGACATTTCTCTTAACCAGTTTTCTTCATCTTCATCCTGCCATACCATATAAAATTTATTAACAACGAGTGAGTTTCCGATGTTTAATGCTGCATTCTCCATAATTCATTCCTCCAAAACTTGATCCTGCTTTTCGATTCACAGTAGCTAACTTACGGCAAAAGTCTATCCAGTATAGCTGCTCCATTATTGACTAATACCTCAAGACGTTTGATTTCCAAATACAGAACCCTTTTCCCTTTCGGGGTCAATTGGTAATTCTTGCGGCGGTCCTCCGCCAATGTCATACTGATCAGGTCTTCTTTTTCAAGCTTGCTTAGCGCTCCGTAAAGAGTGCCTGGGCCGAGCTTCACACTATCATTACTGGCTTGCTGCGTTTTTTGCATGATACCATATCCGTGAAGCGGCTCAACCAAAGACAGCAATATATAATAAGTAGATTCAGAGAGTGGCAAATATTTTTGTATAAGTTTTTGATCGTCCATTGATTACCTCCTGTATATCACTGTACGTTATAACGTGAAGCGATATATCGCATGGTGATATAATATAATTTATTTCCATCGATGTCAACAAAATTAATTTAATTGACTATTCGGATTTATAAGAAGCTGGCACAGAATCTTTTCGGATGTCCGTGTGAATCAATGGAGGAATATTCGAGGCCGATGCAAAAAGCCATCAATCCAGATGGCTTTTTGCAATATGAGCTTCTATATGTTTTTTATAATTGCGTCCAATAAACCCGGAAAACGGCTTTCCAGTTCAACTGTACGGATTGACAGGAAGCGCTGCTTGCCTTCAATCCTTACATTGATCAAGCCGGATTCGCGCAAAACCTTGAAATGATGAGAAAGGGCTGATTTCTGAAGATCAATGTCAAAGCTGCTGCAGTTGTTCTCCCCGTTTTCTGCCAGGAACTTTACCATGCGAAGACGGATGGGATCTCCTAATGCGCCTAGAATGGTGGATAAATTGAATTGCTCGCTGCTTGGCTGAAATAATTCTCTCAAAGCGTTACCTCCACATGGTATATTTCAATGATACACTTGAATTATACCATATTCTGTGATATATTAAAATAGTTTAATAATTATTGAACTATTAAACTGATGAAGCGAGGAGGGGTAAAAATGGTATGGAACCCATCAACCTACAATGAATTCAAAAGGATTCATTTTTCACCTTTCAATGATTTGTTTGAACTCATTCATGTAAAGGACGGGTTAAAAGTGATTGATTTAGGCTGCGGAACGGGGGAATTGACCAGAAAACTGGCGGATCAGCTGCCGGAAAGCAATGTTTTGGGGATTGATTCCTCTAAAGAAATGTTGTCCAAGTCCACAGAGTACATACGGGATAGAGTGGAATTCAAGTGCATGTCTATCGAAGCGGTGATAGAAAGCAAGGAACAATGGGACCTGATATATTCCGCTGCAACGATCCAATGGGTGGATCATCATCAGGAACTGATCCCAAAGCTTGTTGCTTTAGTAAGTAAAGGCGGGCAGATTGTGACGCAGTTTCCCTCCAATGATTCACTGCACACCCACACAACTGTAGCTGAGGTTGTAAAGCAAGAGCCATTCAAAAGTGCGTTAAATGATTGGACCAGAAAGTCTCCGGTGCTTTCCATCGATGAATATGCTGAGATTCTAGCGAATAGTGGAGCTCGAAATATTACTGTATTCGAGAAAGTTTATCCGCAAATGTTTGAGGATGTGGATAAACTGATTGAATGGGTTTCGGGTACAATGCTGTTACCGTATTTCAAGAGACTGCCGGAAGAACTGCATTCTTCTTTTATCAGTGCCTATAGAGAACGCTTGCTTGCGAAATGGCCAGCAGGACCTGTATTCTATCCTTTCCGCCGAACTTTTTTTGCGGCAACCTGTTGAAATAGGAATTGAACATATTATGGTTACGGAGAACAGGTCATTTATGGAGAACGCTTATACCCTTGGAAGACAGTTGGTGGTTTAAAGTCTTTGAGTGAAGAGTCGGAAAACCGTAAAATTTGAACTCAATGATTCAAAGAATCTCCCGAAGTGATATACTGAAAAAAAGAATTCCAAAGTATGTCACACTTCGGGAATTTTTGTGTCTAAATAGGTATACGAAATCATGAGTGAGGTGGAAGAAGTGTCACAAGATATTCATTTGTACGTAAAGCAAGCAATAGAAGGGGACAGGCTCGCGCTTGAAAAAGTGATGATCAGCATTCAGGACAGGATTTATAATCTTGCTTTGCGCATGCTTTGGAATCCGTCAGATGCAGAGGATACAACCCAAGAAATCCTTGTCAAGGTCATCACCAATTTGTCCAAATTCCGCGGTGAAAGCAAGTTTGGCACCTGGGTATACAGAATCGCCTGCAACCATCTAATCAACACGAACAAAAGAGGCCTGGAACATCAGGGTTTGTCTTTTGAAATCTTTGAGCAGGGGATTCATGAAGGATTTGATACAAAACAGGGGATTCAGGTTTCAGAAGTGGACCGAAACCTGCTGGCGGAGGAACTGAAGGTTTCCTGTACCCACGCAATGCTGCTGTGTCTGGAACGAGAGCAGAGGATTATTTATATTCTAAGCTCCATGTTTGGCGTTAAGAGTAATGAGGGTGCAGAAATTCTGGATATTTCCCCTGAAACCTATCGAAAACGCTTGTCCAGGGTAAGAGAGAAGATGCGTAACTTCATGGAGCAGAATTGCGGGCTTGCAAACCCGGACAAAATGTGCCGGTGCAGCCGCCGGGTCGAGGTTGCTATTGAAAATAATAGAATTAATCCGGAACACTTGATCTTTGCCAAGCATCCCCAAGCTTATCAGAGCCTGGTGGAAGCCTGCAAGGACGAAATGGAAGAGCTGGACAGGGTATCGGCTGTCCTTGCCAGCAACCCGTATTACCTGGCGCCGGAGAATGTCCTTCAAAAGATTAAAAATATGATAAGCTCAGAAAAATATAGAATATTAGAGGCCTGATAGGTCTGGGGGTTTAAAATGAATAAACTATTCATTGTTCTTAGTATTGGAATTGCTGCAGGGATCATTGACATTATTCCGATGATTTTTCAAAAGCTGGACCGATATGCTATATCGTCTGCTTTTATACAGTGGATCATTGCAGCATTTGTCATTTCTTATATTCAAATTGGAATCGACGGCTGGATCAAAGGGGGCGTAATGGCTGTTCTCATGGCTCTTCCGGTTGTCATCCTGGTGATGAAGACCGATGCGAAATCCGTGCTGCCTATTTTAGTGATGTCTGCAATTCTCGGTAGTTTGGTTGGATTCTTCAGTAATAGACTTATTCAGTAGGTTTTACAAAGAAAATAAGAAAGAGAGAGTGTGTGTGACGCCCTCTCTTTCTTATTTATGTGTTTTTGTGAGAATATTTGCTGCGTACATGTTTTGGTCGACTATCTTA
The DNA here is from genome assembly GCA_026418695.1 of Clostridia bacterium. Taxonomy (GTDB): domain Bacteria; phylum Bacillota; class Clostridia; order Acetivibrionales; family JAFADI01; genus SKW158. The sequence goes on along the minus strand of JAOAAU010000133.1, from coordinate 15,536 downwards.
TTGGTTCGCCGTATTCAGTTGATTCAACGGTTTGCAGAGTATCTCATTGATTTTCAGCTTGTTTAAGTGTTGGGTAGAAGATGCCTGCATGACCATTGCCGTATCAGAACCCCGTCCTGTACCTGCAATGGCTATGACTTCTTCTCCGATTTCAAGGAGGCCTGCATCTGCTGCCATGAGAACGATTTCATAGCACACCTTTACTCCTTCGCAGAAGCAGCGTAGAAAGTTTGCGATGGTCGTAGGAATATTGGACCCAAACAGCCTATCCGTATGAAAAAGCATGGTGCCGAAATGTACTTCATGGCCGGCTTCTCGAAGCCGTTGAACCATTTCGGACGGGAAAGGGTTATCCACTCTTGAAAAATCATACTGGTGGGGGATTACCACAAGTTTGATTTCTTTGCCCTTGAAAAATTGCATGGCTTTTTCAGCTGCAGCGCCGGTCGTAGAAGCCAGAACGACTTTTTTTATATCGGAATCCGTCAATCTTTCTTCAACCAGCTTGAAGGTCTCTTCCGTATGATCTTCCTTAATTTGCTCAAAATAAGTAATCTTTTTTTCCATCATAGCACCTCAAATATCAATATTTTATTGTAATGCGAATCCCGGAAAGCATTTCAAACGAATTCATGATATAATAATATTCGTTATAAAACTTTTATACAAGTACGCACAAAAAAGTATAATAGTACCAAAAAGGATACTGTTGAATACGGATGATCCGCATTGGAGGGACAGAACATGGTATATTTTAAAGGGAAAAAATATAACTGCCATATGGAAATGGCCATGGACCTGATTGGCGGCAAATGGAAAGTGCTGATTTTATGGCATCTGGCAGAGAAGGTCTTGAGATTTAATGAGCTGAAAAGGCTTTTTCCGGAGGTTACACAAAAAATGCTGACGCAGCAGTTAAAGGACTTGGAGGAGAATGGACTGATCAACAGAAAGGTCTATGCCCAGGTTCCCCCTAAGGTGGAGTATTCCCTGACGGACTTCGGTAAGACGCTGATGCCGGTCTTGTATTCCTTGAATCAGTGGGGACGGGAGTATTCCGATGAAAAGCAGTTAATTGAGAAGTAAACTATACTCAGGGAGTTAAAGCATACAGCTTCTTTATTAATAATAAACAACCGAAAAATTCTTACTTACTTATCGCTGCAACCTTCGAAGTTTTAAAATAATTCAACGTGGAGATACAAAATGAAACAAGAGAGACTAAAATCAAATCTAATGCTTTTAATTGCAGCTGCAATCTGGGGACTGGCGTTTGTCGCACAGCGGGTTGGGGCAAAATACCTGGGAGCCTTCAGCTTTAATGGCATCCGGTTTGCTTTAGGCAGTATTTCTTTGATTCCGTTGATTCTTTACAACCAAAGAGTTCGAAGAAGTGAAGAGGAAAGGCAAAGCTCGGGAGTAACTACCTTAATCGCCGGAGGAATTGCTGGAGGTGTTCTTTTTCTTGCGGCTTCCCTGCAGCAAATTGGTTTGGCAGAAACCTCTGCGGGAAAAGCAGCTTTTATCACTGGGCTATACATTGTTCTTGTTCCTATTTTCGGAGTGCTTCTAAAGCATAAAATCCGCATGAATATATGGGTTGGTGCCGCAGTGGCTGTTATTGGGCTGTATATCCTAAGCGTTACGGAGGATTTTTCTATCTCCAGAGGAGATTTCTTTGAACTGATCGGTGCTGTTTTGTGGGCAGTCCACATTTTGCTGATCGATCATTTTACCCAGAAGGTCGATGCGTTGAAATTATCAGTTCTTCAGTTTGCAACTTGTTCAAGCCTTAGCTTGATTGTGGCAGGAGCTTTCGAAAAGATTACGGTGGATGCCCTTACCCAGGCTATGATTCCTATTCTTTACGGCGGGTTCTTTTCCGTAGGAATTGCTTATACGCTGCAGGTTGTTGGCCAGAGATATGCAAAACCCTCCCACGCTGCCATTGTTTTGAGTATGGAAACGGTTTTCGCCAGTATTGGCGGTTTGTTGATTCTGAATGAAAACTTGGGTGTCCGGGGATATGTAGGGTGTGTTCTGATGCTCATCGGAATGCTTCTGTCTCAATTGCAGTTTACGAAAAGAGAACAAATTCAGGCATAACTTTTTCGATACGCTATGAATTTTTTATAGCCATATCTGAAAACGATTGGGCAATATTGGGCTTAATATGTAAACCGTGTTTAAGTTTGAAGTGAGTATGGTATAATGATGGTACTAAATTTTTGAAATGAGCTATTAAGTTCAAGAGGAGAGACCGATTCATGGAAAACCAAGAGCTCCGACTTGCGGTGCTGATAGATGCGGAAAATGTTCCCTACAGCAATATCAAAGGGGTCATGGAAGAAATTGCCAAGTACGGCATACCTACAATAAAACGAATTTACGGGGATTGGACAAAACCTTCGATTGTTGGCTGGAAAAATGTATTGCTGGAAAATGCCATTACTCCAATTCAACAATACAGCTATACGTCCGGAAAGAATTCATCAGACTCAGCAATGATCATCGATGCCATGGATATCCTGTATTCAGGGAAGGTGGAAGGCTTTTGCATTATCTCCAGTGACAGCGATTTTACACGGCTGGCTACCAGATTGCGCGAAGCGGGGATGAAGGTTTACGGCATTGGTGAAAGAAAAACACCGAACCCTTTCATTGTGGCCTGTGATAAGTTTATTTATATTGAGATTATTAACAATGTGTCATCAAAACAGGACAATTCCAGCTCCGGTAAGGAAAGTAATGCCTCTAGAGAGTCAAAGAGCCCGATCATCAAGATCGGAGAAGAGATTGTAAGCTTGATCTCAGCATCCGTTACCGATGTGGCTGATGAAAACGGATGGGCATTCCTTGGGGATGTAGGCAGCTTGATCATTAAAAAACAGCCGGATTTTGACCCTAGAAACTTCGGGTTTTCAAAGCTGACTTCCCTGATGAAATCACTCAAGCAGTTTGAAATTGATGAAAGAGAATCCGGCAATTATAGAATCAAACACATTTATGTGAGAAATAAGAAATAAGTGTATTGATATTGCTTATATGGGGGCGAAAACGGATGGAAACAAAATATGTAGTGATTGTTCAATGTGATATTGCGCATAAAAGGTGCAGCGGATTTGCCTGTACCAATGCTTTTTATAACAAGGATGACGTGTTTGCCGGGTATGAGGATTCTGTAAGATACATCTCCTTTACCTGCGGCGGATGCTGCGGGAAGGGGATCGCTTCCAAGCTGGAGCACTTATCCAAAAGGCTGAAAAGTAAAAACGACATCGGTAAAGACGATGTTGTAGTTCACTTGTCCTCCTGCATAGTGACGGACAATTACCACTATGACCGGTGCCCGCATGCAGACTATATTAAAAGTATCGTCGTCAAGAAGGGCTTCAGGAACATCATTGAAGGGTCCTATATTAGCAAAGGCGCCACAAAGAAAAGGGCAGAGGGAATCTATCACTGCTATGAGTAAAATGGAAATAGAGCTTGTTAATGACCGGTTAACACTATTGATACATAGGAAAGAACTTGTTTGCAATACATAACGTATTGAATCGTTGAATAGTAATCTAGAAAAGAGAGCTCAAAGATTCCGGAAAACAGTCCGGGTCTTTGGGCTTTTTATGTGGCTTTAATTACATAAAGAGATTCTTTAATGGGGAAAATACCTGAGATTGAAGAATTTGGAGGTGTTTTCATGGAACAGCATGGTTTGACGCTGCACGAAACAATGGAGATCCACGAAATGCTAAACTTTAAAACCATTTGCATGACCAAATCGAAAATGATGCAGGGTCTGGTGTTTGATCAGGAACTGAAGGCGCTGCTGGCAAAGGACGTTCAGCAATCCATGGAGGCTGTGAAAGGTCTGCAGGGACTTTTGGCAAAAAACCAATCCCATTAACCGGAGGTGGAACAACGTATGGACACAGAGAAAAAACCAATCAATGAAATGAGAAAACGTACCATCAATGACTATCTGGATGTTGAGACGGCAAAAGGAATGCCCGGGATCGTAGATTCAACCGTGGCCCTTGATTTTCTGCTGGCTGTGAAAACGGGAATAAGGAATTGTGCTGCATCGATAACAGAGACGGCAAGCCCTGACGCGAGAAAATTTTTGAGGGATTTGCTGGACCAGACCGTTGAACTACATGCAGAGTTATCAGAACTTATGATGAACAAGGGATGGCTCCATCCTTATCAAGTCAATGAGCAGTTTCAAATAGATAAAGCTTCTGCTCAAACGGCGCTTCAGATTGCCGGCCTGAATCTTTTTCCCGGCGATACAAGCAGACTTGGCACTTTCGCAACACCAAACTACTAATCAAGGAGGTAATGCCAACAATGAAAGCCGTTACGTTTCAAGGTAATAAAAATGTAGAAGTGAAGGAAGTTGCGGACCCTACCATCCATAAACCGGATGATATCATCGTGAAAATTTCGTCTACAGCCATATGCGGCTCGGATCTGCACCTGATCCATGATATGATTCCCAACCTCCCAAAGAATTATATTATCGGGCATGAGCCGATGGGGGTCGTTGAGGAGGTCGGGCCGGAAGTGACAAAGCTAAAGAAAGGGGACCGGGTGATCATCCCATTTAATGTGAGCTGCGGTGAGTGTTTTTATTGTAAGCATGATCTGACCAGTCAATGTGACAACTCAAATCCTCACGGAGAAATGGGAGGTTTTTTTGGGTATTCGGAAACTACCGGTGGGTATCCGGGAGGGCAAGCGGAATACATGAGAGTGCCCTTTGGCAACTTTACCCCTTTTAAGATTCCGGAAAACAGTGAAGTAGAAGATGAAAAGCTTGTATTACTCGCGGATGCTATGTGCACCGCTTTCTGGAGTGTAGAAAATGCAGGGGTGAAAAACGGCGATACTGTCATTGTCCTTGGATGTGGACCGGTAGGACTCCTGGCACAAAAGTTCTGCTGGACCATGGGCGCTAAACGGGTGATTGCCGTGGATTATATTGACTACCGGTTAGAACATGCAAAGCAGCACAATAATGTGGAAATCGTCAATTTTGAGCAGCATGATAATACTGGAGAGTATTTGAAGGAAATCACCCAGGGTGGTGCGGATATTGTTATCGATTGTGTGGGCATGGACGGAAAGATGACACCCCTTGAGTTTTTAGCAACGGGGATGAAACTCCAGGGAGGAGCCCTTGGAAGCTTTATCATGGCAAGTCAGGCCGTCCGGAAAGGCGGAATGATTCAGGTTACCGGTGCTTACGGTTCCAGGTACAACGGTGTTCCGCTCGGGGATTTGATGAACCGAAACATCAATCTGAGAATGGGGCAGGCCCCGGTTATTCCTTATATGCCGCGCCTTTATCAGATGCTGGCGGAAAGGAAGATAGATCCAAGTCACATCATTACCCATCAATTGCCATTAGAACAAGCGAAACATGGGTATGAAGTGTTTGATACAAAAACTGACGGATGTATTAAGGTTATTTTGAAACCGGGGGTACATTAATTAAAGCTAAAGGAAAATCATACGAATAATTTCGGAAAAGAACCTAGTTACAATGTGATTTCTAGCTGAAAGAAGTTATTCAAGAGTTTTCAGGCAATAAAAAATGAAAATGCTTTTGTAACCATTCATGATGTTTCAGCTGTCTTGGTCAGAAAGCGCGGAAAACGGACGATCCATAAAACAATAAAAATTTGGTAAAATAAAAGCTTGTCGGACATGGCAAGCTTTTTTGACGCATGCAATGGAACCAAAATTAACAACCATCGTCTAATGAATTGAAATTTGGTTCTAGGAGGGCTTTAATGAAAAAGCTGAATGCAATAATCCTTGCAGTTGTTTTAACCATGGTTATGGCTTCATGTGCAAAATCTGAGTACGGGATTGAAGGAGATTCACTGATTGACTGGGTGGATTTTATAAAACTAAACGGCAAGATGTATTCCAGCATTGGCAGTGCGATTCTTTCGGATTCAACAAAGGTAAAACAACCGATTGCTGAAGTAAAGTTTCAAGTAGACGGAGCAGTATCCAACCCGGATTATAAGATAAAAGACGGAGATGCTGCCTTCTGGCCAAAAGGCACAAAAATATTCGCCCTTGAGGGATATACAGATCATTCACTGGTTGCTGTCAAGGATGATCGAAGTATCAACGGATACAGGCTGTATTGCCTATCGGGCGAAAAAGCTTCTTATCGGTGGCATTATAAGGATATGCCAAAGGATAAAGTCAATAGAATTGATGTCTATCCTTTCGATAACCGGAACCATGAAAAGCCGATCCTGCAGATTGATGACATGAAAACCGTTAAGGAGGTTATCGCAACCCTAGATCAAGGGACTAAATATGAGATGGTGAATCAAAACTTGAATCCTGCACACTATTTGGTTTTCCAAACAGGTGAAATTTTTGCATATAAGTATGGCATATATTCTGACGGTAAACGATTTTATTGGGCACCCTGGGATATGATGATTCTACCGGAGAAATTTAGAGAGTATGTGGGGTTGGAATAATGCCTCAGCCGCATAAAACGACCGGCATCAAATCTTCGTAAATGCAATTAATTTGTACTTTCAATACATTCCATGGAATGTATTGACAATATATCGGCCATCTATATATAATGACATATATAGATGGCCGATATATATTTGTGGAGAAGTGATACGATGAAGATCGATAAAAGCCTGGTTTCCGGAAGTACCACCCTGTTGATTCTCGGATTGCTGAAGAGTAACGATATGTATGGATACCAAATGATTGAGGAATTGGAAAAACGATCACAAAACATTTTTACGTTGAAGGCCGGGACGCTCTATCCCATCCTGCATACCTTGGAGCAGCAGGGGATGATTGAATCCTATGATACGGAAACGGAAAGTGCCCGACCTCGTAAGTACTACCGGCTTACGAAAGAGGGTAAAAAACTGCTTGAAGAGAAACAGATAGAATGGAAGGCGTATTCATCCGCCGTAAATCAAGTGTTGGGGGGATTGAATTATGCCGGCTACTAACAAACCTGTACAGGAGTTTTTACAGACCATCTGCGATCAGATCCGGTTTAAAAGCATTCATCGCAGCATTATTCATGAGCTGTCAGATCATATTGAGGAGCAAAAAAACTTTTACATGGATCAGGGTCTTGATGAAGAGGCCGCTACGTTGAAGGCTGTGGAAGAGATGGGGGACCCTGTGATGGTGGGAAAACAATTAGACAAGGCTCACAGATCTAAAACCGAGTGGTCCATACTTACCCTGGCGGCAGTTCTTGTACTCATCGGCGGGGCTGTACAATATTTTTTGTCCGGAGTCAACGAAAACAGTTCCTATATGTTTTCAAGCTTTCTGCAATATGCACCTATTGGCATTGCCGCCTTTTTTCTAACATACTTTTTTGATTATACGCTTCTGGGGCGGTTTCCAAAATTTACTTATATTGTCCTTTTCATCCTAACAGTAGCAGGATTCTTCTTTGTCCGCAAAACGAATGGAGCGTACTTACATGTTTATTATTCCATACTGCTTTTTATCCCAGCCTTTGCCGGGATCATCTATAGCTACAGAAATAAAGGGTATGTAGGTGTTATAGCATGTGGTTTGTTTTATATAGGGCCTGCGACGCTCTGCGTGATTGCACCTAGGTTATCCGGACTTATACTCCTGTCTATTGCATGTTTGATTACCTTGACAGTAGCTATATTAAAAGGTATTTTTGGCGGGAACAAGAACGTCAGTCTGGCTCTGATCTATATTCCGACAATGATGGCAGTGATGGGATTTGGTGCTTTTATATTCCAATCTCCTTATCGGATAGCTAGAATTCAAACGGTGTTTTTCCCACAGCTTGACCCTAGGGGAGATGGGTGGCAGCTGCTGATGATAAAACGAATTCTTGCTTCCTCACAATTTTTCGGGGAAGCGGTGTTGGAGGGCAACCTTGCGAATATGAGGATTGATCGTATTTTACCGGGATGGGCCGATGATTTGTCACTGACCTATATTATTGCTCGTTTTGGTTATATTGCCGGACTAATCGTTATATTCGTAATACTTGTTTTAATTGTTAGAATGTTTATTTCTGTAAATAAACAAAGAAATGCATATGGTTTTCTTGTAGCGTTATCGGCGTGTCTAGCGATTACCGGACAATTTGTTTTCTACGTTCTTCTGAATCTGGGATTCATGGTCCTGTTTTCAGTCACCTTGCCGTTTATTTCATTTGGCGGAATGAGCTTTATTGTCAATATGATCCTGCTGGGTTTGATATTATCTGTGTACCGGTGCACAGATTTAGTCAAGGATAAGCTGGAGGTTAATACAAACCTCAAGTCTCAGAGTAGTATTTATCACAGGCGGTTGTTTTCTATTGAAGATGGTAAACTTGTCATTGATTTAGGAGTCTCAGCCTATAATAATATGGACAAAAACAAGAATGACAGTCCGTAAAGCAATGAAAAAGAAATCAGTGTAATGTTTCGGGGAGAGGGAATAAGAAATTCCAATAAGTGAATTGAAATTATTTTGGTAAAATGGTATTATTTTTCTGTAGAAATCAAATGTATTTGAGGCTTGAAATGTTACAAATGATTTTAAACCTGACAATGTTTTTTATATCCGGTTTTATAATATATCTTACGTGTTGCATGAGTGCGGCGCTGGCAAGCAACGGTGCTGTAAGTTTTGGCGCATTAAACTGGCTGCTTGAAGCGACTCCGGCTTTGTTTGCATTCCTATCCGTGCTGGCACAATTAGTCAGTGTTGCATTCATTCTTGTCTCCGGTTTTATGGGCGTTTCCAACCATAGAATCATTTCACTGGATATTCTTTACTTTATCACTCTTTTATTGATTGTTCGAACCCATAGGATTAAAGAACCAGGCATTCCTCTTGTGACCGTAGGATAATTCACTATTCATTTAACCTATCGGTAAGGCTGTATAGGTGAATTGTCCTGAATGTAACAAGGGGTATTTTTATGCCTTTTTGAGGGATGTCGTAAAGGTCTGAAAATACCTGAACTCAACGAATAAAAGAATGAGGAGTGTTTCAATGCCTAAAATAATAAAGAAATTAAAAAAGAGCTATATATTGATATTGGTATGCATTTTGATCGGCAGTTTGACATGGATGATATCGAGTCCTAGAAGATTGCCGCCTGTAATACGTAACTTAATGATTTATAAATACGATGATGTTCGTCTGCCCTTCAGCAAGATCAAGATCAGCAGAATGAACTTATCAAAAAAGCATGATTTGATTGCGACACTTACATTTAACACAAAGACCAAATGGCCGGATAGTTCCAAAATGCCTGAGGGAAGAGAGCCGCTAAAAATATTGGAGGCTGCGAAGAATCCGGGATTGGGAGTCAAAGAACTTCACCGGAGTGGAATCACGGATAGGGGGGTCCATGTAGCGATCATTGATCAGCCCCTTTATTTGGATCATCCTGAGTATGCCGGAAAATTTGTAGCTTATAAGGATTTTGGATGCAATACCGAGAAAAGCATGCATGGTCCAGCGGTGACCAGCTTGCTGGTGGGAAATGAAATCGGGACGGCCCCAGATGCCAGGGTTTATTATGCCGCTGTACCATCATGGCTGGCTGATTCTGCCTACTACGCAAAAGCACTGGATTGGATCATTGAAGAGAATAGAAAGCTAACAGGGAAAGAAAGAATCCGGGTAGTATCCGTATCGGCAATCCCTTCCGGTAAGGGGTCTTTGTTTACTAAGAATACTAAAATGTGGGATGAGAGTGTAGCCGAGGCAAAAAAAGAAGGCATCCTTGTGTTGGACGCGACCTGTGAAAATGGCTTTATTGGGCCATGTACCCTGGATGCCAGGGACATCGACAATGTGGCGGTGTGCATTCCAGGCTTCCCCGAAATGCCTCCTCCAACAGATTATCCGGAGTATATGGTATTAGCGCCTACATCTCCAAGGACGACAGCTGAGGAGTACGAAAAAGGAGATTTCGGATATCAATACAATGGCAGAGGCGGGTTAAGCTGGGCCATGCCCTACAGTACAGGCATTCTTGCTTTGGGTTGGCAGGAAAGGCCTGAACTGACCGCGGAGGATATGGTGAGCATATTGCAGAATTCAGCATATTTGAAAGATAAGTATAGAATCATTCATCCATCAGAGTTCATCAAGCAGGTCAGGGCTTTTAAGTAATGGAGTTGAATAAGTGATTTTCTATTTGGCGGTTCGGGGGTTCCGGGCCGCTTTTGATTTACTGGGATCAGTATGGTTTTGCAGATATTTCGATAATTATAGAGGAGGGATGTTTTGGATTCTTTACAACTTGAGGGGGGCATATGAATATTTGCATAAAAGAACGAATGTGGTAGAATAAGGTAAACGTAAGAAACATATTACGTTTTCTTTTCAATTAGGATTAAAAATAGCAGCGCAACCAATGAAAAGATTATAAAAGTGTTTTCCGTAATCTGAAGTGATGGGCTTGCAAACACAGGTGAAATCACTGGAAAGGAGATGAATCAGTCGTGATGAAGGATATTCGTTTTGAACCGTCCATCCTCGGGGCATCTTTATATTACAAAGATCAATTTATATGCAATGTAAGCGGGATGGAGGATGCTGAGCGTTTGAAGCAATTACTGTCCAACAAGGGCCAAAGATTGGACGACGTTGAGACTGCTTTGAAGGAATTGGTGGAGGCGGTGCTCAATATGGAAGTGCGCAAGCAAAAAGAAGTGATTCATTTCGCCAGGAAAGTATTGGAACGTGAATCGGATTGAAATCAAGTGATGAAAATGAAATCTGGGTGGACTTCATTTATAACTTATGGAAGTGGTTTTAGGCAGGCTCCGGAGTATGCCCGACAGTAAGAGCACCATATTTCCACATGATCTCGGATTCCTGGATGGATTGGCATTCGGGACATTGGATAATGACTGTGACTTCAGGGAGTTTATTTGGCAGATGACGGTGAAAATTCTTGTTATAAAAAATGTAGGTGCCAAAGCCTATGGAAAACCCGGATACTGCAGCTGCAAGACCCCAAAAAACAGGTCCTAAGGGCAGGACAAACCCGACACTCGTTCCGATGACAGAACAAGCAGTTGCACAGGCGATTCCAACTTCCATACCCTTATCACGTAAATCATGTGCTTTTCCTAAAACCTGATAAGGTATCTTAGAACTGGTATCCATGGGGACTACCATTATATGACTCCGGGAAATGCTCCCATGCTCCAAGACAGCCAAAGCCTGTTCCAACTCTATAGAATGTTCAAAAGTCCCAATCACCAGCAATTCTTTTACACCTCTTAATTGAAGATACAAACCTCGGAATTTTGTACTTTTTCTCAAGATGCTGACGTTGTTCTATTCGAAAGAGCCTGTTATGGTCTAATGCCGTCATAAATGCATGATACATGGATCCGCCAATCACAGAGGGCATAAAAAGTAACCAGTGTGGATGAAGAACAGATGTTGACTCCGGTAATTTTCCTTGAATAAGGTATGCTAAAGCCTCATAAGAATGGGATAGGGTAAGATAAAACCACCACCAGAACATGGCATAAAAGGCAAGACCAAATCTGTGATTATACAACTGACCCAGGACTGGAAAAAGAAACGAGTAAATCGCTGCAGTATAGGGGTTTTTTTGCTCAATATATTGGACATCAAGAGGATGAAGAAGGAAGCGCCGAAGGTGTTCGTTCTCAGGTTCTGCGATGTGGCATAACTTGTTTTGAGTAAGTGTTGACCTGTAGCTGTCCCAAAATGCATAAAATAGATGATGATGTATCCCAGCGCCCATTTGGGCTTGAGGATAGACTTGGCGGACTCGAATCTTCCACAAAAAGTATAAACGATAGCTTCATTAACATGTGCCAGGGTATTGATAATTACTTCAGATTGTGTGAGTAAGGTTGCCGCAGGTATTGATTCAGCAAGTACTGACCGAATCCAGGAAATGCAGCAGACCACCAAACCACCATAAATGGGTTCTGGCGATGAAGCTGAGAAACTCCAAATAGACTGAGGGCAGCAAGCGGACGGCGAGCTTGTCTTTCTATGATCCAAATACCTTCTTCATGTTATAATTGTTATGCTTTCCACATTTTATAATGCTCGAACATAGTATGTTTTTACTCCCTGAAATTTATTCTTTCCCTTTCGGCCGCTCAATCTAAAGAACTTTCTATTCTGTGTTTCCGTTGATTCATAGGTTGTATTTATTGGTTGTTTTAATTGGCTTCTTCTTTCTCAAGCATAAAGAGCTTTATATTCTTTCTGTTGTTTAAATGTTTACGGATGAGGTAAACATATGAATATAAATGACAGCAGAAGAATATGGAGGGAATGGATATGAGTAAAGATTTTTATAGTGCTGTTAAAGATAGGCGTTCAATATATGGAATCAGCAAGGAAGCAGTGACTTCCGACGAAAAAATACTTGATATATTGCACCATGCGGTGAAGTATGCTCCTTCTGCTTTTAATTCCCAAAGCGGAAGGGCGGTGCTCCTTTTAGGCGATCAGCACAATAAACTGTGGGATATCACCAAAGAAGCCTTAAGGAAGATTGTTCCTCCAGAGAGCTTTGGGAGTACGGAGGAAAAGATCAACAGCTTTCGAAATGGTTACGGCTCCATTCTATTCTTTGAAGATCAAAGTGTGGTGGAAGGTCTTCAGAGCCAATTTCCATTATACAAAGATAATTTTCCCGTATGGTCCCAGCATTCTTCCGGAATGCTCCAGTATATCGTCTGGACATCGCTGGAGATCGAAGGCTTTGGATCTTCCTTACAGCATTACAATCCACTGATTGATGAAGAGGTAAAGCGGGAATGGAAGCTTCCGGACAAATGGAAGCTGATCGCTCAGATGCCGTTCGGCAAAATAACGGCACCAGCCCAGGAGAAGGATTTCAAACCTTTGGAGGAACGAGTCAAGATGTTTAAGCAATGAACGATCAGGCAGCGGGTGATGGTCCACCTGCTGCTTTTTTATTAGTACTTCCTGACGGAAGGGCTGCTCATGGCTGATTCATATAAGACAAAAAAACAATAATTACGTATTCATAAATGTGGAAAGTTTTTTCTTTCCGGAGGGGAATCAGAAAAGGAAAGGTTATGAAAATGAACAAAAGGATAAAAAGTTATTTGCGTATAATTTTGGTTGTAACAATAGCGCTTGCAGCGGCGATTCTTTCATATACAGGTTTTGAGGCGGTAAGCCAGCATTGTTGGGTAGCGGAGAATCAGGAGGCGGTAATTGAACTCACCACCGAGCAAAAGATTAAGGACTTCAAGTACCTGACACAGCTTGTGAGAGAAGTATCCCCGTTTGCTGATTTGAATGTGAAGGCAAAAAAACTTGACAATATTTCCGATCTGGAAAATGAATATATCCATAGGGCTGGAGAAACAAAAAACAACCAGGAATTTTACTCACTCTTCAAGGAATATCTGACACGCATCAATCAGACAGGGCATGCCTATTACCTTTCCTATTTTGAGAATGCTAACAGCCTTAATACCTTTAGTCTAAGGATGTTATACGGTATAAAAAAAGAAATGTTCAACAGGGTAGATTATTGGAGGACCATTGATACAGCCACACAAAACTATGCCTATTCTCCATTAAAAGTTGCTTACAAAGATGGGAAATACCTTTTGATTGAAGATTTTACGGCAGCTGGAAGGGGTATTCCGGCAGGTTCGATGATTGTAAAAATTAATGGTCTTGAAGTTGATGATTATGTTATGTCCTTACAGAATAAAGCATGGCTGCGATTCGACCAGCCCAACAGGAAGCTGTTTATTCAGGACCCCTTTACGATCAATTCTGCAAAAGAACGGGATGGGTGGATTGTAGAATTTGTTCTTAAAGACGGTGAACGTTACTCTGCCAAAATCGAGAAGCATTTGGGGTACAAAGCTCAAGGACAGAATGCCTTTGACAAAACGTTTTGTTATGAGCTGAGGGAGGATGTAGGTTATATAAGAATATTTGGTTTCAATGGGGAGAGTGAGCTAAGGGATGGGGAGTTGATTTCAAAGTTCATGAGTCAATCCCAGGGGAAATACAAGAAATTGATTCTCGATATCCGGGGAAATACGGGCGGCAGTCCATCCTACTGGATGAAAAACCTGCTTCAACCGCTGTTGAAATCCCCGGTGGAGTATAAAAGAGAAGCAGCAGTCAAAAAGAACTTTTTTAACAGACTAGGGTGGAAATTCCCTGTTTATCAGTCGTTGGACGGTGGACTCAGCAACAAAAAGGCCTATGGGTTTGTTTCAGCGAAAGAGATCGGAGACAATCGCTTGGAGGGAGAAGACTGGAGATATTTCGAAATTACCAGGAGGTTTGAACCCCAAAATACATTTCCCTTTGATGGTCAGGTTTATATTCTAACGGACAATAATAATTTCTCATCTGCTGAAGACTTTGTTGGAGCCATGAAGACACTGAAACTTGGCAAGGTGGTGGGGGCCAATACCCTGGGAGGGGCTGCTGCTTATATCGAGCCTTGGCTTTTTAGACTGCCGGAAAGCGGCATACTTTTTCGAATGGAAGTTGAATTGACTTTCAATCCTGGGGGCAAGCCGGATGAGATCTATGGGATCAAACCGGATGTAGAGCTTGAAACCTCAACTTACCCTACGGAATACCCCCAGGATTATTCAAAAGATGCTTTGCTGAAAGATCGTTGGATTCAATGGGTTTTAAAGGATTAATCATGGTACGAATGCATAAGGAGGCTAAACAAATCACTGTTTTAGTGGTAGAATAAGGAAGAGGCTCTTTAGTGAATCAACTACTGGAGAATCTTTGAACCACAGAGAATGGGGGACTTATGGTGAGGTATCTTAGAGGTCAGATTGCCCAAATGGCCAATATCCATTCAGAAACTTTGATCTATTATGAAAGGAATCAGTTGATTCCGCCTCCGGACCGGACAGAGACAGGGTATCGTTTGTATTCCGGGGAGGTACTGGACAGGCTGGAGTTCATCCGCCAGGCCAAGGAAGTAGGGTTTACACTGGAGGAGATCCGCCAGCAGCTTGAAGCAATTGATCACAAGGAAGCAGACCTGCAGTTTGTTTACGAATCCCTTAAACGGAAGTATGATGAAATCTGTGTGATGTTGGAGCAGCTTGAGAATAAAAAAAGAATCCTTTTGGAAGTCAAAGATAAAATTTTTGATCCCAACCAATGTCCCAGCCTTTATAAGCTAATCAAATAATCCTAAAAACTATTGACCTTATACTTAACTACAAGCTTTATAATCAACTTAACAATGATGAACAGGAAGGTGTCAAGATGGTTACAAAGAGGATTAGAGCGTATGTAGAGGAAGAGTGCAGGAAAGCAACAAGCGGTCTGGACATGCTTTTCGAAGAACATATTCTGGTTGTAGCTAACTATGCCGAATTACTGGCAGAACGTTTCAATGCAGACAAGGAAGTTGTAGAACTTGCTGCTTACCTTCATGATTTTTCCGTGATAGTGGATCCGGAAACTGCAAATGAACATCATATTGCCGGTGCGGA
>JAOAAU010000134.1 GCA_026418695.1 Clostridia bacterium | reverse complement strand
GACACGCTTTGGTATGTCATCAGAACCGTCCCCCTGACACATTCTATCATAGAAAGCAATTGAACCAGTCTGCAAATGGTAAAGTATTACTTAAGATGATTGGGCACATAATCTCTTGAATGATGCTCTTGTAGAGCATTGCTTTGTAAGCTGTGACTTTATCGAAAGGTCATTCATTATGGGAAGAAAAGAATTGAGGGGGCTAATCTATGAAGGCTAAATCGCTATCTGTATTTTTTCTGTTGTTCTGTATGGTTCTTATAACCAGCTGCACATCGAAAGCGCAGGAGAAACCACCGGACAAATCAATATTTAAGGACACAATGGTCGAAATGACCTGGGAAGAGGTCAAGAAGGAAGCAGAGAAAGGGTCTGTCGTCCTGTTTCCCATCGCGGTTGTAGAAGAACATGGGCCGCACATGGATCTAAGCCCCGATATTTATGAGACTTACCATGGATGTAAACTTATGAAACAGAGCCTTGAGAAAAAAGGAATAAGTACCGTTATTGCACCTCCTTATTACTGGGGGATTAATCAATCTACGGGACAGTTCCCCGGATCCTTTACAGTGAAGCCCGAAACGTTTAAAGCAGTATTATCCGACTCCATTGAGTGCCTAAAAAGATGGGGATTTACCAAGGTGTTTTGTTCCAATTTGCATGGAGATCCTGTTCATAGAGCTACATTGGATTCTGCAATCAATGAGATACGAACGAATTTAGGCATCGATGTTTATAACGTGGATGCGTTAAATGTTAAAGTTCAAAATCCTCCTGCATTTCCCTCATCCTGGCCGGGAAAGTATAATCCGGATTATCATGCAGGAGCAGATGAAACTTCCATGATGTTGTCCTGCTACCCGGACAAAGTGAATACTGAACTCGCAAAGAAGCTGAAGCCTCAATCTGCTTTTGAACCATTAGGCTATGTGGGTGATCCGGCAAACTTCAGTAAAGGAAAGGGTGGGGAGATTCTAAATGTTTTATCGGAGCGGGGCGCATTGGCAATAGAGGCCTTTTTGAAGCAGCAAAAAAAGTAGGCCAGATGGCTATACACCGAAGGAAGGCTTGTTCCGAAGTCTTGCCAGGTATAAAATATCCTTGATGAAATCCTCCAGACGGCCAAGGACACACATCGAAAACAATACAATTCCCCATTCGAAAATGCCTATGGGTGCAGTTCCCAAAATGGAACTCAGTGCCGGAAGATAAATGCAGGACAACATTAACCCTGTGGAGATCGCTACTGAAGGCAGCAGGTATTTATTTCTCAGCGAGCCTGTAGAACTGCATTCAAAGGCATGGAGCATTTGACCTGAGACTAGACTGGCAAAGGCTAAGGTTCGTGCCTTGACGACATTCCCTGTAGCAAAAAAAGTACTGCTAAAGACACCTAAAGTTGCCAGACCGGTTGCAAAGCCTCTTGTCATGACCCTGTGACGGAGATTTTTATCAAGCACTGTTTGGCTGGGATCTCTCGGCGGTTCCACCATAACATCTTTTTCCGGTGGATCAACGCCCAGTGACAGTGCGGGAATGCCTTCGGTAACAAGATTCAGCATAAGAATCTGCGCTGGAATGAGCGGGGCTGGTAAACCCAAAATTGAGGACAGAAAAATAACGAGTACCTCGGCGAAGTTTCCTGATAAAACATACTTCATGAACTTTTTTATATTCCTGTGAATGGTCCGCCCTTCCTCTATGGCTTTGACAATTGTATTGAAATTGTCATCCATCAGGACCAGCGTAGCGGCTTCTTTCGTCACTTCTGTGCCTGACTTACCCATGGCGATCCCGATATTCGCCTCTTTCAGGGCAGGCGCATCATTAATTCCATCTCCCGTCATGGCTACGATATAGCCTTTCCTCTTCAATACCTTGATAATTTTCAATTTCTGCTCGGGACAGGTTCTGGCAAACACCTGAATACGATCAATCTCCTGGTTCAACTCTGTCTCACTCATTTTCTCAATTTCGGCACCAGTTCTTACAAACCCTTCTTCCGTCAGTAAACCAATAGATTTGGCAATAGACTCGGCGGTTTTCTTATGATCCCCGGTGATCATTACCACTTTGATGCCTGCCTTGTGACATTTCTTGATCGCTTCTTTCACCTCGATGCGCGGCGGATCCATCATCCCGATTAAACCTAAAAAGATCAAATCCTTCTCAACTTCCGGATCATCGTGGGAGACAAACCTGCTTCCCAAGGGTTTATAAGCAACGGCAATGACTCGAAGTGCATTTTCTGCCATTGAATCGTTGGCTTCCAGGATTTGCTGGACATCTTCTTCCCTTAGGGGCTCTACGATGTTGTTTCTCATTACCCGGCTGCAGTTTTGAATGAGTGCATCCACTGCTCCTTTGGAAAAGGAGTAAAAGTTTCTGTTTTCATCGGAGCATACCGAGGTCATCCTTTTCACAGAAGCATCAAAAGCAATCTCGTGCTCCTTATGAAAACATTCAAAGCTGGATAAGGATATCCCGGATTTTTCAACCGCAACAAGCAAGGCGGCTTCCGTTGGATCCCCCTGGATATCAAAGACGTTTCCCGGCTTCCTGGAGATTCGGGCATTATTACACTTTGCGGCAGTCGTAAGAAGCATTTTTAGATCCTCATGCTTGCCCGCATCAATACTGCAGCCGTTTTGTGAGAAGCACCCGTTTGAATTATAGCCTTCACCGGAGATTTTCACCTGCTTATCCAGGGTAAAAATCTTTTTTACGGTCATCTCGTTTTTAGTTAGGGTACCTGTTTTATCAGTACAGATTACTTTTGTACAGCTTAAAGCTTCAACCGCAGCAGTAGACTTTACAATTGCTTTTTTCTTTGCCATTCTCTGAGCAACGAAAGCCAGCGAGATTGCAAGAACTGTAGACAGACCCTCCGGTATCGCACCAACGGCAAGACTGACTCCGGTTGCCAACATCTGCATGGCAGGCTGCCCACCCAAAACTCCGCTTAAAGTAATGATGGAACAAATCCCGAGGCATCCCAGGGATATGATTTTTCCCAGGCGCTCCAAGTCCTTTTGAAGCGGTGTCGGCTCAGACTGCGATCGATTCATCATATCCGCGATCTTTCCCATTTGAGTATGCACCCCGGTATGAACAACGATGGCTTTGGCATTGCCTCTTACGACGGAGGTCCCCATATAGATCATGTTGGAGCGGTCGGGAAGAGGCGTTTCTGCAGGGAGTATATTCAACGCTTGTTTGGAGATAGGAAAAGACTCACCTGTCAAAGAGGATTCAATAACTTCCAGATTGGAGCTTTCAATTAACCGGGCATCTGCAGGAACGATGTTTCCAGCTTCCAAAGATAAGATATCTCCAGGAACAACATTACTGGCAGCAGTTGCAATCCTTTTTCCGTTTCGGATCAAAGTGGCTGTTGGCGAAGAGACCTTTTTAAGCGACTCCAAAGATTTTTCAGCTTGATTTCCCTGCCATGCTCCAATGACCGCTTCAACACCCATGATTACAAGGATGGAGACAGCATCCGCGATCTGACCAAGGAGCAAGGAAACTCCGCTTGCAGCAAACAAGAGCTTGATGATAAACCCGTCAAACTGTTTAAGAAATATGGAAAGCAGGGACTTTTTTCTTTCTTCCTCAAATTTGTTTGGACCATATTCCTGCAGCTTTCGCTGAGCTTCTTGAAGGGTCAAACCATGGAGACGATGGGTCTCAAGCTGTTTCTCTATGTCTTGAACGTGCAGTTCGTGCCAGGGAGTATCCGAAATAGATGTTGAAGGTAGAGACTTCATCGCATCATAATTCAGTTCACGGGTTTCCTTTGAAAGTACGTTATGGCTGGCTGCAAACTCAGCAGGGGATAAGATTCTCTTACGCTTAAAGTCAGCCATAATCACCTTGCTGCTTCCGGTAGATGCATTACCCTTGTGAGGATAGGTTGCGGCATTTACTGTGCATACTGATGAATTTTGCTTACGGATGATTTTATTAATATGATGCTCAATTTCCGGAACAGTAACCACAGCCGGATCGTAGACAATGAGTACCTTGGCAGTATAGATATTCGGGGAAACCATGATGATTCCAGGTGTGCTGGAAAGAAACGAAATGAAAGCAGCAGATAAAGCCGGATTTTTTTTCAGAATGTCTATTTTGATTCTAAGCCGGCCGGGAATATTTAAAGCATATTCCCTCTCAGTTGAATACAAATAGGCTTCTTGATACATGCTGACCTCCGATGATGGCTTCAAGGTGAAAGACTGATTGTATTATGCCAATTTAACAACCTTTTATACACCTCCGGATTAAAGATTGAAGATATGTGATCAAACCATGAATAATAATCCAGTTTTGGTTAAATATATAGAATTACAATGTAAATTTACAAGTGCTTGAAATCCGTCAGGATAAATTGAATCTTAACCGGATGAATATACATCGATGCTAGTGAATATTTAATCCTGCGGCAAGTAAGAATATAAGTTACATAAGCAAGGAGGTACAAAAATGGAGCCGCTTGAATTTTTCCTGGGAATGGCAACCTTCCAGCTTGCCGTCCGATTTAAAAAGCCTTTAAGAAAAGCTGCTGTTGCTGCTGCAAGCCAGGCATTTACTCTTGTCGACAGACTTAAAACCACTGCTTACGGCTTAAAGGAAGAAATCGAGGACATCGTTGCAGAGGCGCATTATGAGAACATGAAGAAAAACATGCCTTTATCACAAGAGATGGAAACCAAGCCATTGGAAGAGAAACCGCATTAATGCAGTAAAGGAATGCTTCATATTCAAGATAAAATGAAAGATTATGTGTAGGTGACGCTGTTGAGTGAAACAAGTAAACTAAAGGAAGAAATCAGCCATTGTTTTTCGGATTTGAGAGAAAATATTGATAAGAGCTTTATACTGATGAAAAATAACCCCAATACCAAGGATGAGATGATCGAAATATGGAAGAAGTATGTAGTTCAATTTATCGGCTATACCTTCAATGAAAGTGAGAAATATGGAAACAAGGAAGTGTTTAAAGAAATCACGAAGGCCCTTATATTTGGAAAGTAAGACAGGAGGATTGCAATGAAGGAATTAATAAAGCCCTTGGGAGGGCAAAGCTTTTTATTGGGAATGGGACTGGCTGCTGCAGCTTATTTTTTGGGACCAACCCTCAAGGAAATGATGAAGCCTGCAGCAGTCAAAGGGACTCAAGGAATCATGGCCTTAGGAGAAAGAACGAGGCAGATGATGAGTGAGAGCAAGGAGAAAATGAGTGACATGATGGCTGACAAATCCGGAGCAGCTGCCGGGAGTATGACTGAATCCCTGTATGAAAAGCTTTTGCAGGAAATAAAGGAAGAACGGGAACAATCAAACAGGATGGTGGAAGAAATCAGAAGTACATTGGGAAGCTTGAAGGATGAAATTGCAAATATGAAAAACGGCGGTGCATCCCCGCAAATATAAAAACCCGGAAATCCGGGTTTTTTCAATGGGATTCGTCTTTTCGCCATTGCTTTTTTCAATGTATTTCAACAAAATGATCCAAG
Organism: Clostridia bacterium; assembly: GCA_026418695.1. GTDB lineage: Bacteria > Bacillota > Clostridia > Acetivibrionales > JAFADI01 > SKW158. Next base: position 2,889 of record JAOAAU010000134.1, on the reverse strand, counting down.
ACTCTTCATCAGATTTTTGTGACCAACGGTTTAGCCGGATTGAGGTATTCAACTCGTTTGTTCAGCAAAAGTGCCAGCAAGGAATTTGATGTATTTAAGGATTTGGCGGCAAACGGGTCGATCTCAATCAAAGAGCCCGCAACACCCAAAGTTCCGTTAAACAGTTGAGATATGGTAATGCTCTGATTGATTTTGCTAAAAGACTTTCTGGAGAGAGAGAAGAGGTCTGCCAGCTTCAGCATCCGGTCTTCCAAGAGGATGCAGTCCGAATGAAGCTTGGCCTTATCACAGGAAGAGTTCACAAAGCTTACGCTGATATCTGCCGCAATCATCGCGCGGATATCATTGACGCCATCACCGACCATCATCACCTTTCCATGCCTTTTGGCTTCATTGACAACACCTACCTTGTCATCAAGGCTGCAGCTGCTATATACCTCATCTATACCAAGCTTTGAAGCTATATATTCTGCTCTTGATGAAGTATCTCCTGTGACTAAGGAAATACGGTGAATACCGATGGATTTAAGGCCTTTAATTAATTCATAGGAACCTTCCCGAAGGTGATCCCGCATAGCGATGATGCCGGACAGCTTCCTGTCAATGCTGACAAAGACAGGGGTGCAAAGCTGCTCATCAAACCTTTGGTATTGATTCAGACCTTTGCTGATATCGATATTATGTTCTTCCATTAAGTGTTTACTGCCGATCATCACCTCATGGCCTTCATAATCAGCCATAACTCCTTTGGAAGGAATGTATACGGAACTATCAACCTTTTTAATGTCATACCTTCCACCCGCTTCTGCTTTTAATGTGATGGAAATGGGGTGATAGTTATTTGCTTCACAGGCTGCACATATTTTTAAAAGTTCAGAATCGGAATAAGCACCGCTAAAGTTCACTATATCCCATATCTGCATACGTCCGTAAGTTAAAGTGCCGGTTTTGTCAAAAAGTACATGGTTTACCCGGGTAATGTTTTCAAAGGTATTGGGATTCCTTAAATAAATTCCGTGCTTGTTTAAAAGAGAAACATAGCTTTTTATTCCGCTGCTCAAGGCAGTACCGGCAGCGGAGGGGCTCATTACCAATAGCGTTGATAAGGCTTTCAGTGTGCTGTTGGAGAAAAGATAGCTGATCGTTGCAGCAGATAGGGAGACCTTGGAGATATTCTGCTGGTAAATGGATACGCGCTTTTGGAGGTAAAGCTTGTCCAAAGAGATATCTTCTTTGTAGCTGGCTGCTGGAATATCTGTTACATTGATTTGAATCTCACCGGCGATTAAAGAAATACCTTCATATACCTTGCTGCCTTTAACCAGGCAGTCGATGACAGGCTGGCCTGTAAAATAAAGGCTGTTGGAAACCCCTTCTCCCTCAAGGACTTCTCCGTTTGCCGGGATCAATTCCCCTTTATGGACACTGATTCTATCTCCAGGCTTTAAAGTACTGACAGCAACTAAAGTTTCCTGGTTCTGGGATGTGACCAGCCAGGCCATTCCGGTATTTTTCTCGAGTGTTTGGTTGAGCAATCTCCAGTTTTCTGCATCTGCGGAAAGCTTGATATAGTCATTTAACTCTTTAAGTACCAGAACAAGCAGTCCTTTGGAGCTTTCCCTGACAAGAGTGAAGGAAATGGCTGCAAGTTTCAGCAAACTGTCAAAATCGGCCGGAAGATGTCTGGTGAGCAGTTTGTATAGCCGTTTAATCACCGGATATCCGCCGATAACAGTAACAAGTGAAGCTGCCTGAAGTACTCGTACGTTACTACTTAAAGCGAACTTGCCGTAAAGGGAAGATTTAATCTTATAGCCAATGTACAAAAGGCCAAACAGAATGAAGTTCCTTTTGGCTTTGTCCCGTTTGGCAAGGATGCTGTTATACTCCTCATATTTACCTAAGTCCGAATGCGGCTCAGCAGGTACCGTAGAAATCACGTGCAGGATGTTTTTCTGTAGGGTATGTATGCTTATTTTCTTCTCGTCGAATTCGACAAGGACGGTTGCTGTATAAGGGTTTGTACTGCTGCATTTGACCCCGAAAAGATGATCCATATAGGCACGCAGATAGCTCGAAAGCTTTTGATTGCAATATAGCGGGCCAGCCTTGAACCTGGCACGACCGGGGATTGAGCTCATGATCTGAAGCAAAATCTCAACTCCTTGCTGGAACTTCTTGGTGGTTACACTTCTGCCTCAAAGGTAACAGGTATTAGTATTATTTGCTATTTGAATTTTATGTATGGATGCAGAGTACTATAAATTTAACCATAAAGTAACAATTCCTTTAGGTAAACTTAAATTTAGGGATGTAAAATGACGGCAGAGAGTAAAGATACACCTGCAAGAACAATGATGTGGAGAATAATGATCGTATCAATAATAAATTTGGGATGAATATTTGTGAGGTATTATAAATCATGTCTTCTATTGCTTCTTTTATCATTAAAAATGATGTATCCTGCTTTTATGCGTTAAATCGCAGGCTGCGCTGCAAAGTACTGAATGTATTTTTTAAAAACATTACACTTCTGGGTTCTACCACTTTCGCTGTTCTCAGTTCAATCCTCCTGCTTTTATTTTATCAGAGTATCGGGAGCGCGCTGGCAGTAAACCTTATTATGAGTCAGATTGTGATTCATTCAATTAAAAGAATTGTTAACAGGCCAAGGCCTTATAAAACCCATGAATGGGTCATTGCTGTGAAGCCCCCGAAATGTCAGTATTCATTTCCTTCCGGTCACTCGGCTTCCGCACTTACTCTTGCTTTGGTGATGTCAAGTTTTTTACCGGTTCTTTCGGCAGCTTTCATTTTTTTAGCGTTGATGGTGGGGGTGTCCCGGGTTTATCTCGGATGTCATTACCCTACGGATGTTTCCATCGGCTT
>JAOAAU010000116.1 GCA_026418695.1 Clostridia bacterium | reverse complement strand
GACAGTATATGCTGGGTGAGTCCATGCTGGTTGCCCCCATTTTCAATGAAGATGGAATGGCTTCGTATTACCTTCCGAAGGGTATCTGGACGAACTTCCTCACAGGTGAGAAGGTTGCAGGAGGACAATGGTTGGAAGAGGAGCACGGGTATATGAGTATTCCGTTACTGGTAAGGCAGAACTCCATTATTGCGGTTGGAAACCAGGAGGACCAGCCGGATTATGATTATGCCGACAATGTAGAATTTCATGTGTTCGAATTGCAGGATGGCTGTGAAGCATCGACGGTTGTTTACAATACTTCGGGAGAGCAGGAAATGACTGCAAAAGCGGTGCGAAAAGGGGATCATATTGAGTTCTCGGTCACGGGAGCGGAAAAACCCTGGAGGATCGTTCTGAGAGGAATAAAGGAGATATTCAGCGTGGATAGAGGGGTAAAGGAACCGGGAGAAAAGGGTATGACCATTATTCCGGAAAAGGACTCTTTTACTGTAAATATTTCGTTGTAATCTTGGTCAATGAGATCATTATGCTCGGATTACAGCAATGTTTGTGTGAGGTAGAAGGATGAATGTTGAAGAAAGAATTACAGAGCTTATTACAAAAATGACTTTGGAAGAGAAGGTTTCCCTATGCCATGGTGCCACCCTGTTCAAAACAGGAGCGGTTGAGCGGCTTGGAATAACGGCTGTAACGATGTCTGACGGTCCCCACGGTATCAGGGAGGAATTGAAGGACGATGTGTTTGAGCCGCTGGGACTGGCGGAGGATGCCTCCACCTACTTTTGTGCACTCATCGCATTAGCGGCTACATGGAACACGGAGCTTGCCTATGAATACGGAAACGGAATCGGGGAGGAAGCAAAAGCAAGAGGAAAGGATATTTTGCTTTCTCCCGGAATCAATATCATACGCACACCGCTGTGCGGGAGAAATTTTGAATACTTGAGTGAAGACCCTTATCTGGTTTCAAAGCTTGTAGTGCCTATGATCCGGGGAATACAGGAACAGGGAACGGCTGCCTGTGTCAAACACTTTGCTTTAAACAACCAGGAGACCAACAGGCTTCAGGTAGATGTCCGGGTAAGCGATCGGGCCTTGCGTGAAATATACCTTCCCGGTTTCAAAGCAGCAGTAGAGGAAGGTCAAGTCTATGCAGTCATGGGAGCTTACAACCGATTCCGAGGGCAGCACTGCTGCCATCATGAGTATCTGCTGAAGGATATTCTCAAGGGCGAGTGGGGGTTTGACGGGGTTGTGATCTCTGACTGGAGCGGAACTCACGATACTGTTGAAGCTGCAAATTGTGGGCTGGACATCGAGATGGGAACCATCGCTCCTTTTGAGGAATATTACCTGGCGAAACCTTTCCTGAATGCGATAAAAAGCGGTATGATCAGTGAAGCTGTGCTGGATGACAAAGTAAGAAGAATACTGAGGCTGGCATTCAGAATAGGAAAATTCGATCAAGTCCGTCCGAAAGGGTCTTTTAATACCCGTGAGCATCAATTCACTTCCTTAAGAATAGGGAGAGAATCTATTACCCTGTTGAAAAATGAGGATGGACTTCTTCCTTTAAGAAAGGAAGCCCTGAAGACCATTGCAGTCATTGGAGACAATGCGGATCACCTCCAGGGTAGCGGCGGAGGAAGCTCAGGAGTAAAAGCCTTATACGAAGTAACACCTTTACAGGGATTACACAATAAATTGGGTGAGAATACAGAGATTATATTTGCCAGAGGGTATTCAAATGATCCGGCAAAGGCGGAAGAACTGAGAGCGGAAGCAGTAAGAATCGCTGCCGGCGCAGATGCGGTTGTCATCTTTGGGGGATTGAACCATGGGGATGATGCCGAGGACCATGACCGGACCGATTTGAAGCTGCCCAATGGTCAGAATGAACTGATTCAAGAAGTATACAATGTGAATCCCAAAGCAGTAGTTATACTGATCGGCGGTTCACCGATGGAAATGGATCCCTGGATTCAGGATGTGAAAGGAGTACTGCTGGCCTGGTATTCCGGCATGGAAGCTGGAAATGCCATAGCTGAAGTATTGCTCGGAGACGTCAATCCTTCCGGAAAGCTGCCCGTAACCTTTCCAAGAAGACTTGAAGATTCCCCGGCACACAGCATTGGTGAATATCCCGGTGATACAAGCGTTGAATACAAGGAAGGGATTTTTGTCGGTTACAGGTACTATGATAAAAAGGAGATTCTCCCATTATTTTGCTTTGGTCACGGGTTGTCCTATACTACTTTCCAGTACAGTGATTTGAAAGTTTTCGATGGCGGTCGGAACGGTGGCGCAAACATTGAAGTCAGCTTCAACATAAGAAATACCGGTAGTGCTGAAGGTGCGGAGACTGTTCAGTTGTATGTGAAGTCGATCCAACCTGAAACAGAAAGACCGGTTATGGAATTGAAGGGCTTTAAGAAAGTATTCCTTGAACCCGGAGAAACTCAAAAGGTGAGCCTAACTATGGATCCATCCTCTTTTTCATATTATTGTGAAGAGAAGAAGGCTTGGAGGATGGACGCAGGGAAGTACGAGCTTCTGGTCGGCAGTTCGTCCAGGGATATTCGGTTTACCGAAAAGATTGACTTAAAGCATTGCTCCATGATTTAGAAAGCAAATGTTCCCAATAAAAAAGCCCAACGGATGAATCACCAAAACTTTTGAATTTAGAAGTTTTGGTGATTTTATTATTTTGAGACTGTAGATTGATCAATAGCTGGTCAGTGTCTTCATCATCAGGACAATCAGGGAAGACTATCCGACCGGTTCATTATGATGACTTCATGAAGCAGATCAATGAATAGATTGATCTGCTTTTACAAAACATATCCCTGATAAAGCACAATTTGCTATTTATGGTGATGATATTGAAAAAGAGTAAAAATGGTTTTTGGACCTTGCTTTCACTGATAACCTATAAGAAAAAGGATAAACCTGAGGAGTTCTATATTCCTGAGGTGAATGAAGGTGAAAGCAGGCAGGTATCCCAGGAAAAAAACAATGATAAGTCCACACCTTCTACGAATGAAAAACAGAATACCCAAAAAGACAATAAGGGGTTAAAAAAACCTATTCCTGTTTCGGAACTCAAAAAAGAGAAAACCGAATCGGGGGTGAAAAAGGATGAGAACTGCATTTCATGCAGCATTGATGAAAATATTGATTTTATCAATAGAATGTTTAATGCCCCGGTGAATAAAGATATCGTAGTCCGTGAATTTAATATTGCTGGACATTACAAAGCATTTATCACTTACCTTAGTGGTATGGCAGATAAAATTACCATCAGCAACTTTATTTTAAAACCGCTGCTGGCGAAAAAAAGTGTGGAGGATGCGGAGGAAGACTGTAAACTTGACTATATTTTAAAAAATGTTATCGAGACCCATCAGGCAAAAAAGATAACTTCCCCAAACGAGGTCATCTATGAGATTTTGAACGGCAATACCTGCATCTACGCAGATGGATGTAATTTTTACATATCTGCAGAAACAGTAGGCTTTGATAAAAGGGGAGTGGACAAGCCTCAAACCGAGGGGATTGTCTCAGGCTCCCAGGAAGGCTTCAATGAGACTTTGAGGACGAATATTACCTTGGTTCGGAAAATCATTAGAAATAATAATCTTGTCACAGAATTCTTGACAGTCGGGGAAAGAAATAAAAACCTCTGCAGCATCCTGTATATCAAAGGACTGGCAAATCCAGCTGTGGTACAGGAGGTCAAACGGAGAATCAACGGTATAAAAACCGACTTTATGCTGGGAGACGGAATGATGGAGCAGTTTATTGAAGATAACACATTTTCAATTGTTCCTACCATCCTGTCGACAGAACGGCCGGACAGAACCGCATCCCACATCATGGAAGGGCGGGTGGCCATTTTGGTGGATGGAGCACCCTTTGCAAAAATTGTACCTGTGACCAGCCATTCCCTTTTCCATACGCCGGAAGAAACCTATCTGCGGTGGCAGTACGGTACTTTTATAAGGCTGATCCGATTCCTGGCAGTGGCTTTGGCTGCTTTACTGCCCGGCTTGTATATCGGGCTTGTAGGATACCACAGGGAGATGATTCCTACCGACCTGATGATTGCAATTGTTAAAGCAAAAGAGAACGTACCTTTTCCGACGCTTTTGGAGATTTTACTCATGGAGGTATCCTTTGAACTGATCCGTGAAGCAGGAATCCGAATTCCCGGTATTATAGGAAATACCATCGGTATCATCGGGGCACTGATTCTGGGGCAGGCAGCCGTTCAAGCCAATATAGTAAGTCCTGTACTCATTATCATCATAGCGGTTACCGGTCTGGGGAGCTTCGCAATTCCCAATTATAATCTGGCTTTTGGTGTAAGAATCGTAAGGTTTCTTTTTATCCTTGCAGCTGCTGCCTTGGGTTACTATGGCATTACTCTTGCCTTCATTGCGATTGCAGCATTGATTTTGAGTATGAAGTCTTTCGGTGTACCCTTTGTTTCCCATTTGGGTCCCCAGGTGAGACAAAGCCATGATGCAATTCTCAGATGGCCGGTGTGGAAGCAGGAGTACCGCCCTGATCCGGTGAACCCTCTGGATGTCCGGAGACAGCCGAAGATATCCAGGAAGTGGACGGCAAAAGATCCGAAAACGGGCATAGATAGGGAGAGAAATAACGATGATGAAGGAAGATAACTTTGGAACAAAGGAAGCGGTTAGTCTTGCAACCCTTGCAATAATTACAAAGGTCTTTTATACAAGTCCCTTTGTAATTGTTAACTCACTGGGAACGGCAGCATGGTATGGGACATTGGTTTCCTGTATCGTAAGCTTGCTTGTTTTTCTTCTCCTTTATCAACTGATGAAGAGATTCCCGGGAGACGATCTCCAAGCCGTTTTTATGAAAGTATTGGGAAAGGTGTTGGGGAGAATAGTGACGGTTCTCTTTTCGGTGTATCTATTATACTATGCGGGAATGAATTTGCGAGAATTCCTTGAAATTATCAAGGCGTATATTCTGCCGTACACACCGCCAAGTTATATCATGATCACATTCCTATCCGTCGTTGCTCTGTTTGCATTTTTAGGACTGGAAGTCCTTGCGAGGTTTTCTTATTTGGGGCTTTGGATTGTACTTATAACAATGGGGTTACTGCTAACCTTTGGAAGCACGTACTATAATGCAAATTACATTAAGCCCTATCTTGGATATGGTATAGATAAAACAATAATCTACGGGGTTTTAAGAAGCGCAGCCTATCAGGAGTTTATTCTGCTGGCATTCATCATGGGTTCCTTGCAAGGGTTGAAGAACTTTAAAAGGGCCGGAATAGGAAGCATCCTCTTATCCGGAGGTGTGATCAGCATCAGCCTGCTGCTCTACCTTATGATGTTCCAGTATACAGTCGGCAGCGAAAACCTTTCGGGACTTTTCCAAATCTCCAGAAGCATCTATTTGAGCAGGTTTTTCCAAAGAGTGGAGGCCATATTCCTTTTTATCTGGGTTATATCTTCCGTTGTTACGGTAGCCATCGCCTTTTATATTTCCATCAGCATCTACTGCAAGGCATTAAATATTGGAGATCACCGGCCGCTGATTTTACCTTTTTCATTTTTAACATTTCTGGTTGCGTTCTTTCCAAAAAATCTGACGGAAACAGTAGAATTCCATATGCTGTTTATCCGCCAATACAGTTCGTTTGTGGTCTATGGCATACCGGTTTTGGTGCTGGTCCTCTCCTTAATACTCGGAAGAAAGAGGGTGGAATCTAGAAATGAAAAGGTATAAAGTATTCTGTCTGCTTCTGATCCTTCTTTGCTGGATGCTTGCAGGTTGTTCTCCGGACCTGGTAGAGATTGATGAGGAGGTATACGCTCTTGTTCTAGGAGCTGATATCAGTGCTAACAACAAAATTAAAATAACGCTGCAGTATCCATCCTATAAAGGCTCCGGGGGGGGAGGCAGCGGAAGTAAAAGCAGTGGCGGAGGCGGCGGGGGATCCAGGGAGGAAATCGGTGTATATGAAGGGAATATTATTACAACCGTGGAGGCATCCTCCATTCTGGAAGGTATCAATCTGCTTAATACGGCCGTTTCGAGACAGATTTCACTGACGCACTGCAAACTGCTTGTGTTTTCAGAAGAGCTTGCGAAACAGGGCGTTGAGGATTATCTCGCCCCTATGATGAGATACAGGGACATGCGAAGAATTATGCACGTGATTGTTTGCAAGGGAAAAGCAGAGAGTTTTATCAAGGAAAATATCAATACTATCGGGGAGAGCGAATCAAAAGCGATAGAATTGATGGCGACGCAATCGTTAAATAACGGACTGTTTCCAAGAATGACCTTTATCGATTTCTACAGAAATATGCTGTCTCCCTATGAGCAGCCGCTTACCGCCTATGCAGGGATCAATGACTTTTCAAAGCTTTCATCCGGCGATGAGGAAACTGCTTCTCCTTTAAAAATTCCTGAGGGTTACCTACCCTCGGAGGTGCCAAGGAAAGGCGCCGCCAGAAGGGAACTTGCGGGGACTGCCATATTTAACGGCCCCAAAATGATAGGTGTGCTGGATAGCTTTGAAACAAGATGCATGTTGATCATAAAAAACCAGTTCAAGAGGGGAATTGTCACCATCGAAGACCGGAAAGCACCCGGCAAGGTCATTCCTCTGGATGTTCGTTTAGGAAGAAAACCGGTCATTAAAGGCTACTTTGAAAATGGGGTTCCAATCATTGATGTAAGAGTCAATATCGAGGCCGACCTTGGCGCGATTCAAAGCAGGGTAAATTATGAACGTTTAAGTTTGGTGGAAGCATTGAATGGTCAGATCAAGGAGTTTTTTGAAGCAGGATTGAGACAAACCATTGATAAAACACAAAGGTTAAACTGTGACGTATTTGGTTTTGGCGAGTATATTGCAGGCAATTTTTCCACCATACAGGAGTTGGAAGCATATAACTGGAAAAAGCATTATAAAGACGCAAAGGTGAATGTCACTGTTGAGGCGAATGTCCGAAGGACAGGGTTGATGTTCGGCTCAAAACCTTTGAAGAGCTCACAATAATTAGCCATGAATCTTAATAGGAAAGTGATAGAGTATGATCATTGTTTTAACGCTTCTGGTGCTTTGCTCAGGATACTATACTTTTACTTACGGAGTAAACCTTTGGAGAGAGGATAAAAACAGGCTGGGAGGGATTGGTACAGTTTTTATTGCTGTTCTTGGAACGATTGTGCCCATCGTAGTTTATTATCTGAGTACATAGATTATTATAAAAAGCAAACAGACCGATCAATTAATGACGGTCTGTCAGGCTAATAAAGCAATGCTTTTTTCTATTGTTTCTGTTTCCAGCCGGATAATCGCACTATTACTTGCCGAATATCCGCTGCAGCAACCTCTGAAAGAATGACTTTTTGGGGGCGGAATCCCGGTTCTGTACAACCTCTGTATTTTGCCCGGTACGCATTACATCCTTTTCGTTGGAGCGAGGAGGCATTGGTTTATGCGGTGATTGAGACGGGCGCCTTGTCTGATTCCCATGAACGGGTGGTTTTACCCGCTCACCGCGAATCGGTGGTTTTGCATGCTCCGCATGAGCCTTTGGGGTGTCCCTCTTAACCGCTTTCTGATCTCCATTTGCCTCGTTTGGCCTTCTCGAATGCTTTTCATGCGGTTGAGGAGACCTGGAGTGGGAGTGCCTTTTTTGAGATCCATTTGCTTTTGACTCCAAGGAAGTCCTTGGGGGTTCTGCCTTGAGTGAATTTTCCTCTATCCATTTCTTTGCACTGGCTTTGCATTCCTTGAAAACAGCCTCAGAGGGCAGTTCTCCTTCTTCAATCATCGCTCCGATATGCTCTTCAATGGCATAGAGGCTCATGATGTCATCTCCTGTAACCAGAGAAATGGCACGTCCGTCGTTCCCTGCTCTTCCGGTACGACCGATTCTATGCACATAGCTGTCTTTCTCTACAGGGACATCATAGTTGATAACCAGAGATAAACCGTCGATATGAATACCCCGGGCAGCTACATCTGTCGCTACCAGTATATGAAACTCTCCCTGCTTGAACTGCTGGATAGTCTTCAAACGTTTCCCCTGTGGGATGTCTCCGTGCAATGCCTGAGAAGCATATCCTTTTCGGGTTAGAAAGCTTTGAACCTGATCCACGGCCATTCGTGTGTTGCAGAAAATCATGCAGCTTTCCGGCTGTTCAATCAGAAGAAGGCGGTTTAATTGTGTACGTTTTTCATCTCTTTCCACACGGTAGTAAACCTGCTGAATTGCATCTACAGTCTTGGTCTGCGATTCAATCTCAATGGTGGTAGGGTTTTTCATATGATCCCTGCAGATTCTGCGGACTTCATCGGGGATGGTGGCTGAAAAAAGGAGGGTTACCCTATTTCTGGGGAGAGCCCTGATAATCCGCACTACCTGATCAATAAAGCCCATATCCAGCATCCTGTCTGCTTCGTCCAGTACCAGGAAACGGATATGCTTGGTGATCAGGTTTCCGTGACGAATGTGGTCGAAAACCCGGCCAGGGGTTCCGGTTACTATGGAAACGCCCTTTTTCAGAGCTTGGATTTCAACATTCATACTGTGCTGTCCGTATACGGCGGTTGTTTTGTGCTGCAGATACTTGGACATCTGTTTCAGGTTACTATCTACCTGGACTGCCAATTCACGAGTCGGCGTGAGAATCAGACCTTGCGGTCCTGGTGCTTCAGGGTCCGTCAGCTGCAGCATGGAAACCCCAAAAACTGCAGTCTTGCCGCTGCCGGTCTTAGACATCACAATCAGGTCTTCCTGTTTCAGGATATGGGGAATTGCTTTACTCTGCACCTCTGTCGGCGTCTCAAATCCCATATCTTCGATGGCCTTTAAAATGGGGGGCGAAATACCTAATTCATTAAAACTACTTTTCATTATTGTCCTCTTTCGTAATTTCGAGATGTTATCATTATAACACTTGATTTTGATTTGATCTATATGGAGGATGAGAGGATGGAAATTTTGGACTTTCAACACAGTGTTAAGATGCTGATCCTCTTCACAAAGATTGCTTCCTAATAATGGTAGTGATAAAATCAAATCTATAGAAGAACCGCTGCAGCTTTACTGCTTCCCATGTTGAATTGTAACAATAGCTGTCGAGATATTGAAAACCTGGGTATATTGGGGGGCTGCCAAATGAGGATAGAAGATGCTGTAAAGCAATTCTCGGATCAGCATTTGTTAACTTCAAGAGACTGAAGGGAATTCAACGTTTGAAAAAAGGGAGATTAAATGCGTAAAATTAAAAAAAGCATAAAGGAAAACAAAATACCAGGAATAATTCTGAAGGCGTCTGCGATGATTATAATTCTTTATATACTCGTTTGTACTGCCTTGTATTTTTATCAAGATAAGCTGATATTCTGGCCGCAGCAATTATCTGATGAAGCTCGCAGCATTTCAGCAGTAAAGAAAAGCGGAATTGAAGAGCTGGAACTCAAGATGAAGGATGGTACGGTCATTAGAGGCTGGTTTGTAAAAAATAATGGAAATGAAAAGACCAATTTACTCATATACTTTGGTGGAAATGCAGAGGAGGTATCACGCAATTTAAATCAGGTCAGTAAATTTCAAAATTGGTCCGTAGCACTATTTAATTATAGAGGTTATGGAGCCAGTGAGGGAACTACCGGAGAAAGAACGATGTTTAGTGATGCTCTTGAGATTTATGATTATTTCTCAAAGAGAGAAGATATCGACAGGAACAATATTGCTGTCTGGGGAAGAAGTATTGGCACGGGAGTTGCTGCGTATTTATCTTCCCAAAGGCAGGCATCGGCAGTTATCCTTACCTCACCCTATGATAGCTTGGGGAGTGTAGTTAAAGAAAAAATGCCATTTTTACCTGTTGGTTTGGTTTTGAAACATCGATTTGATTCCATTGGCCGAGCACCCTCGATAAAATCACCTCTATTGATCATCGTTGGAAGTGAAGATACAACAATACCAGCGTGGCACTCGAGAAAACTGGCGGAGAGATGGGGTGGCAAGGTTTCCTTCCAGGAAATTATCGGGGAAGACCATAATTCCATTAGTAAAACAGATGGGTATTGGAATAGGGTGAGTGACTTCCTGGAAAAGCAGCAATAGAGAATACTTCTATACGACATGAAATGAGGGAGTGAAATCGGTATGAAAAGTATGATTTCGATAGCCGAAGAAAGTCCGAATACACCGGACGCACTTTCGTTATTGGATGAACTATCTGAAGCCTTAGCTTGCATTACCGGGGATAGTGGACGGAGTTCCTTCAATCCCGATGATGTATGCGTTCCTCGATCCTTATTTGTGGTTGCTCGTAATCAGGATGGAGAAGCCATTGGTTGTGGAGCCATACGCCCAATCAATGGAGAAATTGCTGAAGTTAAGCGGATGTACGCAAAAATAAAATCAATGGGGATAGGAACAGAGATATTGTCCTATTTGGAAGCGCAGGCACAAAAGATGGGCTACTCTGCGCTGTGGCTCGAAACACGATTGGTAAACCAAAATGCGGTATCTTTCTATGAAACAAGAGGTTATCGGCGTATTAAAAATTACGGCAGGTATGTTGATAATCCTAAAGCTGTTTGTTTTGAAAAACGGCTGACTTAAGCCGCTAGTTTTGCCGCTATTATTGAGCGGCGTCATCTTTTATTTGAAAGAGTAAAAGTCTCATATAGACTTCTGCATTTCCCCCTTTTTCCTGTCTGATAGTATTAGTGCGCGGATAAATAGGGAAGAAATTTTCACTTTCATATCAAAAAAGGGCCTTTAAGGCTAAAATTTGCTATTGTAAATCCATCTAAACTGCAAAGAATAATTTTATGATCAAACGATTTTTCATATATGGCATTTTAGGATGGGGCATGGAAATATTTTGGACAGGAATGAGTTCACTCATTGGGGGGGATCTGAGATTAATCGGATATTCGAACCTTTGGATGTTTTTCATTTATGGACTTGCGGTGTTACTTGAACCCATCCATGACATTATTAGAAGCTGGAGCTGGTTGTTCAGAGGGGTTATTTGGGTGGTGATGATCTGGGGCATAGAGTACGCCAGCGGATTGATCCTTTTTAAGATCCTGGGTGTTTATCCGTGGTATTATGCAGGACCTTTCGCAGTGGATGGCATTGTGAATCTTTCCTTTGCACCCGCATGGTTTGTTGCAGGACTTCTTTTTGAGTGGGTACACCGCACTTTGGATACCTATGAAATTGCCTAGTGTGACGATCTGGTTTGTTACATATCTTTTCTACACATCTTGAAATGATTGATCCATATAGAATTTTAGTCTGATTGGAGATCAGTTCCGGTATCAATCCCGAATAATCGTTTGTTGTAAGTTTTTCCAAGATTTAATATAATTCTTGTAGATGAAGTTAACGATCAATAAATTTCCTAATTACTGAACTTGTTTGGATTACATGTTACTGCATATGGTACGTGACCTGGTTAACAAATATTATTAGCTTGGGTTTATTGTTGAAAAAGCAGGTAAAAAGGCAGTGTGTTAGACTTGATATAAGCAGAAGAATAAATTGAATTATCAATCAGGGCAGAGTGCATTGGAGGTACAGATATGGAGAACATAGGCAAATATGAAGTTGAAACATTTCCAATGAGCAGGATAGCGACGATCGATATTGGTCAGGTTGGGCTAAAGAAACACCATATTAAGGCACTGATTGAATTGGATGTCACGGAAGCACGGAAATTGATTTCAGAAAAAAAGAAGCGGTCTGAAAAAGTCTCTTTCAATTCATGGCTAATTAAGTGTATCAGTCATGCAGTCGAAGAATCTATCCAAATTCATGGGATCAGAAAAGGAAAGAAGAAAGTTGTGATCTTTGATGATATCGACATCTCCATTGTGATCGAAAGAGAGATTCAAGGGAAGAAAGTGCCTCTGCCGTATGTGCTTCGAAAAACCAATGAAAAGAGTGTTTCGGAGATTTGCAATGAAATAAGAAATGGCCAGAAGCAGCCGATTGATGGCGAAGGTGATTACATATTAGGCGAAAAAAAGAATGATCTTTTAATGAAACTTTACTATACTTTGCCAGGATTCATTCGAAGACTGGTGTGGAAGCATATGATCGGAAGCCCTTTCTTGACCAAACAGAGTATGGGAACGGTGATGATCACTTCTGTAGGCATGGTAGGAAAGATCAACGGATGGGTAATACCGGTTAGCGTTCATCCGTTGTGCTTCGCAGTCGGTTCGATTGTAAAGAAGCCAGGAGTCATTGAGGATAGAATTGAGATAAGAGAATACCTCTATTTGACAGCATTAGTGGATCATGATGTTATCGATGGCGCACCGGCAGTCAGAGCCCTCGCCAAGCTCACCAGGCTGATTGAAAGCAGATATGGATTGACGTGAGGTAATGAGAATGGTTTATGTGATTCAGCATGGGAAAACAGACTGGAATAATGAGGGAAGAATCAAAAAACAAAGTGCCCTGTTTGCATGAAACAATCAGGGCGACTTATTATTTACAGCAATGACTTAAACACTTACCTTTTAGGCACTTCAATCCACGCAGAAGTCACAGCATATCTATGACTTAGTGTTAAAGAGTGTATTCTGCTGGAGGATTACCCGAGAAATCAGCAATGACAGCCTTGGCTTCCTCGAGGTAGAAGATTTCGAAAACTGGATTTTCAGGTGTTTTGTAAATTGATTTAACAAGACCATTGGTTTCAAAAATTGCCTTCTTGATTTCCATATCTTTCGAGAAAACGGCTTTCCCATTTAGACGAATCCATGCAAATGTAGGACTTGAGGTTGAAATTTCAATGTAGGGACACTTAGCCAGCTGCGCGTAAACATCCTTTTGATTGTTTGTACAGAAATATAACTTCCCGTTTTTCTCAAGCATAAACTGGAAAGGACGTACTTTAGGTTTGCCATCCAGTCCAATCGTTGCAAAATACTGTACCGGATTTTCAGTTAAAAACTTTACTGCTTCATTCATATTAAACATCTCCTTATATACAAAACTAATTGATTTTCAGTGGCCACACGACTATAATAATTGCATTGGTATATTTTCGCAAGTAAGCACTTCAAAGTGCTATAGGTGCCTGTGAGTAACTAATGGAGGGCTTTATGAAAAGAGAACTACCGTTGTGTCCTGTTGAAACGACGCTGCTATTAATAGGGGAAAAATGGAAAGTGCTGATATTGAGAGATCTTAATTCGGGAACAAAGCGCTTTGGTGAATTGAAAAAATCAATCAGCGCTATCAGTCAGAAGGTACTCACTCAACAGCTGCGTGCCATGGAAGAAGACGGGCTCATTGAGAGAAAAGTCTATGCAGAGGTGCCGCCAAGGGTGGAGTACTCTCTTACAGAAGCAGGAAAGAGCCTTAAACCGATATTGGATTCCATGTGGGCATGGGGAAAGCAGTATAAAGAGACAATGAAGGGGTAAGCTACAGGACCGAGAGCAGGATTTAAAAATTATAATGCGATTACGCATAAAAATAGTACCCAATCCAATGTTTAAATGGTTGGGTACTACGTATTAGGATGAGTTGACTAATCACTGATTACTTTATTTCGTCCTGTATTTTTTGCTTTAAAACATATTCGATATTAACAATCAAAAATCCTTCAAATCCAGCAGATGTTTACAAAAAAATACATATATCGTTATTCATGTTGAGTTTTTAACAAAGATATTTCTGGCTTTATGATAATCCCATAGCATGCGGTAGGTAAGGGAATAAATATACTTCTGCTACAGTAATGGTATATAATTAAAGCTGAATTCATTTATATTAGTGAGCGCAATTTGGGTCTAAATCAGCAAGTGCCGGTGAAGGAGAAAAACTATGCAAGTCTGGTAATTCAGAGTGAGTTGGAGTACACCATCGGAGCATAATACGGGTTTTGAGCAATATCTACTTGCAGGAGGAGCCTTATGAAAATAATAGAACTTATGAATGATCATGAATTTGTTGAATCATATAAGATCATGAAGCAATTAAGAACAAAACTAAGTGAAAATGAATATATACTTCTGTTAAGTGAGATGAGGAGACAGGGCTACCGGCTTATAGCAGCAATTGATTATACCGACAAAATAGTTGCACTGGCCGGATTCTCGATTTTAACTAACTTATACTACAATAAACATGTATGGGTCTATGACTTAGTCACAGACCAAAATGAACGATCAAAGGGGTATGGAAAAGTATTAATAAATCGAATTGAAGAAATAGCAAAAGAAAATAATTGTCACTGTGTTACATTGTCGTCTGGTTTGCAAAGACTGGAGGCTCATCGGTTCTATGAAAATAAAATGAACTTTGATAAAACAAGCTATGTGTTTAAGAAGACATTAATCTAGCGATTTAATGCATTTAAAAGCAGTGTTTGTACCCTATCGATCATTTTATAAAAGAAGTAATTTTGCTCAGAAGTGATCAAGGGATAGCTGCTCATTCACAGGCAGGTATCCCTTAACTATTTCAATTTAATGATGGTTTGTATTTATCTGAATCAATGTCCGCAGCAGCCGCCGCATTTGTGAATATTTGGGCAAGCCGGTGCTTCAGAGGACTTTCTGGACTGTACGATATTTACATTCTTGAAAACAGTACTCAACTCATTATCTCCGCATTTGGGGCACTTGATCAATTTTTGCTCCCGTTCGCTCATTTTGGCCATAATATTGAATTCTTCTCCGCATTTTTCGCATTTCAAATCATAAAAAGGCATTATTACTCCTCCTTTATCCATATACAAACAAAGTTTTCAGTAATATTATCATAAACCATCTGCAAAAAAATCTCAAACCTTTAAGAAAAAGATTAGCTTTTGAAGTTAATATTGGTAACGCATTTTAAATGAAAAATAATAAATGAAGTTATCGAAGAAACTCTCGCAGTTTGATTTATGCAAATTTAAATTATAGACAGTGATCATTATATAGATAACTAAATTAAATTTAAAAACAAATCAAGGTGGTTATCTATAAAATTCACCAAGTTATAAATAAAGGAATTTTGAATTTTAAACTTGGTTCATTATAAAAACTCAAAAACTAAGAATACTATAAGTAAATTCATTTATAATCATGAAAGGATGGTAGCAAATATGAGCGACAATGCACCCTGCATCAAAGTAAAATGCGGCGTTGAAAACTGCACTTACAATAAAGATTACCTTTGTTTTGCCAATGGATTGGAAGTAAATGCAATGAAGGGGCACAAAGCAGGCATCAGTGACGAAACCTGCTGTACAACTTTTAAGGATAGAGAATAATCCAATTTATATTGGAAAGAAAAAGGGAAGTCTCAATGGGCTTCCCTTTACTGCATAATCAGTTTATTCATAAATTCCAATATAGCGTATATCTGCTCCTCTTTTTCCTTCCCCCGGATCTGTAAAGCTGTCCTTGAGCTGAATGAGAACGGATCCTCCACCCTTAAGGTTAATTGTGGTTCCAGTGAAAACTGGTGTATCAATCGTATTAAATACAGCCTCACCACCAAAGCCAAATAATCCAGTGGATGCTTTAACTGCCAGAGCGGTACGGAAGCATGTAAGGAATTGACCAAAGCCCATATCTTTATCGACGTACTTTTGAATTGCTTTTTCTACAGCCTTATAAGTATAATCGCTGTCTTGAATGATTTCCTTATAGATGCTTTTTCCACTTCCAAGCTTATCTCTGGTTTGTACTCTCAAATACTGTGAAAACAAGTAGGAGAGAGAGTAGTTTGATAAAATATCACCATTATTATTCCAGTTAAGCAAAGAATGACCGTCTCTTATTGAGTAAGAGGAATTATAATAGTCGATTCTATCCTGCTGAACACCGTTGTAATGATGTTCCGCAGCTAAGGAAAAGGCTTCGTTTAGCCATGTATCCATAGGCTTTGCCTGATTAGGATCTGCCAGATAATCATTGAAATTGACCATGTGCTGAAATTCATGGGCGAGAGTTGAATAAGCAGCATCTACATCTGGAGTTGTTTTATCTAAGCCCATAGTTGGATATGTATCGATATAAAATACTTCCAATTCATTTGAATACTGTACAGCCGTTGATGGAAACAAGTCTCTTGGTGAGAAGTATCCGGCGACATAGCCACCAGAGCCACTAAAACCATCTTTAATGTCAAAGCAAAGGATTGCAACCCTACCGTCTCCATTTACATCAGACTCAATGTAAAAGTTTTCTCTTACCATGGAATAAATTCTATCTTCAAATTCTTTTCCAAGCTGTGTTGCTTTAGAAGAGGCTAATCCTGTATTTTTAGGATCAACCCATACTTCACAGTATTTTCCCTGATATTTAAGTTCTGCTGTTAGCGGCTCAAATTGATTTGTTGAAATATTTAGTGTGTTGAATACTCTTTTATCTCCTATTTTCAATTCAGCAGGTGCAATTTTCTTCAGGGATATTTGAGGACTAAACTTTTGTTCTTTAGCTACTTCTGGCATTGGGACTGTAATATCAATCTTATACGCACCGGATTTAAAATTCTTTGATGCAGAGAATGATTTCTGCAAAACCGCAGGAAATTCACCCGAAGGTTGTGAAATGGATATATCAGGTGATTCGTTATTTACGATCATAAGGTCTCCATCATACACATTCCCTTCAACATCAATGTTAGTTATGGCACTTATTGTATTCGAGAAACCACTTTCGGCGACTTTATTAGTGGATTTTACCTTGAAATAATATGTTTGAACTTTTGCAAGATCATAGATAGTATACGTATTAGTAGTAGCAGTATATTCGGTGCCACCGCCAGCTTCAGGGGTAGTAGTTAAAATTACTTTATAGCCGGTTGCACCACTAACAGCATCCCAAGTCAGAGTAATTTTACGGTCGCCGCTTGTTGCCTTGAGGTTTGAAGGTATGCCTGGCGCAGCAATCATAATCACCTTGATGCTCGCTTTGATGTTTTTGGGATTTGTGACACTGGCTGGGAGTAGGAGGGTACCAGAAAAGTTGTATTCGCCAACTCTACGGCTGTCATAAGCAGGGATACCATTATCCCATGATACAGGTACGGAGATGAAACTGTTATCACTCAGGTGGATATTTACGCTTTTAGGGAGATTAAGATTTGGGAAGGTAGTACCTACAGGTACTGTCAAATCATTAAACCCTTGAATACCTTCAACGGTTAATTTGGTAGTTTCTGGCTGTGCAACAATAACTTTTACGGTTGCTTTCAGATTACCTGGGTTGGTAATATTTGCAGGCAGCGTTAGAGTGCCCAAGAAGATATACTCCCCAGCTTTACTTCCGTCATATGCAGGTGTTCCGTTGTCCCATGACACTTGTAGGACAGGTGTACTACCATCACTGAGGCTAACTTTTGAAGTTGATGGTAAGTTCAAGGCAGAAAGTGCTGTTCCGTTGGCTACATTAATGTCAGCAATAGGATCAACCGCAGTAATTGTGATGACAACAGGTTGCGCCACAATTACTTTAATAGTTGCTTTTAGATTATTGGGATTTGCAATATTCTGTGGCAAAGTTAAAGTTCCTGAGAACACATATTCACCAGCTTTGCTGCCATCATATATCGGTGTGCCATTATCCCAAACTACGGGAACAGATGTATCTGTATTATTATTAAGTAGAATATCGACATGTTGAGGCAGATTCAAATTCTCAATTAAAGTGCTGTTAGGTACGCTTATATCATTCAACTTGTGCACAATTACAACTTCTGTTTTGGTTGGTTCAGGTTCAATCACTGTCACCTTTACAGACGCTTTTAAGTTGTTGGGGTTAATTATATTGGATGGAAGCTCCGGAATACCGGAAAATACATATTCTCCAAGAATATTTTCGTTGTATGCAGGGGTTCCATTATCCCAGAGTATTTTGATTAATTCAGTTTTTCCATTGTCCAGCACAGCTTGAACCATATGTGGAAGAAGATTATATAAAGGAGTGCCTTTCGGTACGGTTTTATCTGCAATGGGGACAATCTCCTTAAGAGTATAAGGTTTAGGCGGAATGACGATTACTTTTACTGCTGCTTTTAGATTGTTTGGATTTGTTACACCTGAGCTTACCTCCAAAATTCCTGAAAATACATAGTTTCCGACTGTATCAGCATCATAGGGAGGTGTGCCATGATCCCAGTGTACTGGGACATTGATCTTGGTATTATTACTTAATGTAATCTGAACATCACCGGGAATGCTTATTGAAGTTAATTGGGTGCCTTGTTCTACCGTTATGTCTGCGATAGGATCAACTCCTGTAACAGTGACAGGAACAGGGATTGCCTGTACAACAATAACTTTAACGGTTGCATTGCAATTGTTCGGATTTGTTACATTTGCAGGCAGCGTAAGAGTGCCGGAGAAGATATATTCACCAGCTTTAGTTCCGTCATATGCAGGTGTTCCGTTGTCCCATGCAACTTGTAGGCTAGGCGTACTACCATCGCTTAAGCTGACTTTAGCAGTTCGTGGCAGGTTTAAAGCGGAAAGTGCCGTGCCGTTGGCTACATTAATATCAGCAATAGGATCAACCGCAATAATTGTGATGACAACAGGTTGCGCCACAATTACTTTAATAATTGCTTTCAGATTATTTGGGTTTGCAACATTTGTTGGTAAAGTGAGTGTACCGGAAAATACATACTCGCCAGCCTTGCTCCCATCATATATCGGTGTGCCGTTATCCCATAAAACTTGAAGCGCTGTTGAGCTGCCATCACTCATATAAACCTTTGCGGTGACAGGGAGGTTCAGTTGAGAAAGTGTTGTTCCATTAGCTACATTGATGTCTGCTAAAGGATCAACGGAAAGTATAGTAGACATAGTTTGCTGTGGTTGTGCAACGATAACTTTTACGGTTGCTTTGAGACTATTGGGGTTAGCAACATTCGACGGCAGGGTTAGTGTACCTGCGAATACATACTCGCCAGCCTTACTGCCATCATAAGCAGGGGTTCCATTATCCCATGTTACTTGAAGTGCAGGCCGGCTGCTATCGCTCATATATACTTTTGCAGTAACCGGCAAATTTATGTTAGAAAGACTGGTGCCGTTGGTTACGTTTATATCAGCAATAGAGTCGATCGATATGATAGAGATTTGTGTGGGTGGATTGTTTCCACTATTGCCCCCACTGCTTCCTCCGCTACTTCCGCCACCACCACCGATGTTGCTAAGAGCGTCAATGGTTACAGTAGCTTTTGCACTCCCTGATATTTTTTTTGTAGTCGAAGAAGCAGATACTGTAATTACCAATGTCTGAGTACTGGAGGTTTTTGAAACTGATGTGAAGCTAAAACTATTCTTGCTGCTGTCGAATGTAAGGTTGTTCAACTCATAATCACTGCTGTTCAATTGTGCAGTTACTTTATAATCATCCTTGGTTAACTCGGAGACATTCGAAGCCAGCTCTATGATAATACTACCATTGGTCGCAGAAATGGCCTTGATCGATGTTAAACTAGGACTCAGACTGCTATTGAGGATTCTATGCAGAAATACAACGGCTTCAGCTCGGGTAACAAAGTTGTTGGGACAGAAGGTGTTGTCAGGATAACCTTTGACGAGCTGTTTTGAAACAACACCGCCAACGGAGCTTCTTGCCCAATCAGCAATATCAGCAGCGTCATTGAAGCTGTCTGCCAAATTGCTGTTTGCTGCGTCATCCAGTTTTAGTATTCTCGCCAGCATTACCGAAGCCTCCTGGCGGGTAATGTTATTATTGGGCTTTATGGATCCGTCATCATAGCCTTTGATATAGTTCTCGGCAACAGCACAGGAAAAGTCATTAGAGAACCATTCTAATTGGGAAACGTCGTTAAATTTGAATTCTGTAGTTTTTCTAAACTTGAATATTTTGTTAATCAACTTAACGAATTCTGCCCGGGTTACACTGTTGTCCGGCTTGAAGGAGCCATCCGGGTACCCGCTGGCAATACCTTCATTTAAGAAACTGGTGATCTCCTTCTCTGCCCAATGACCTGCGATATCTGATGTTAAAGCATAGGTGACGCAGGTCATGGAAAGAAGAATGCAGATTACTGTAAAGACAGCAATTGCTCCTTGGGGTTTAATTTTCATTGGACAATACCTCCTATGGGAAATTTATGAAGAGTAAACACTCAAAGAAAATTATATACATTACATGCATTAATTTACAAATTATGGGAAATATGAATAGGTTGTACGTTTATGCTTGGTATTAAAACTCAAGGAGGAATATGAGAGCAGAAAAAAGACGAAAATAACATCGGGCTTTACTTATTTCTCTCGTAAAAGATTGATAGCATGACAGCATTTATACGAATCTGAGAGAATTCATCATATCTTGTTATTTCCCAACAGTAGGTAGTGTCAAAATACGAAAACAGTATTGAACTTGAGAACATTGTGCAAAAGGGCTTAAGTTTTAGTTAAATATTGGGTATGCCGGTTACACAATTAAAATCTTGTAGTTCGCGTACTTAAATAGTAGAATTGAAAATATATATGAATCAGGAAATAGGCAGCAATGAGTGGACAATCGTGATAATTCTTGACAAAGGCGCTTAGAACAAGCCGTTGAAGAGAATAGATTTCTCAAAAAACAGGCGGGGGATAAACATAAAGTAAGTTGGCCTATAGTCATGATTTACAATACTAATTATGAATTTGCTGAAGGGGTGTTTTTATGTCGAACAAAAAAAGGATCGCCGTAATTTTCGGCGGACAATCATCGGAACACGAAGTTTCAAGAGTTTCAGCACAATCTGTGATCAGCAATATAAACAGAGATAAATATGATGTGGCCATGATCGGGATTACCAAAGACGGAAGATGGCTGAATTATGAAGGCCCGGTAGAAAAACTTTCAACGGGAGAATGGCAGGCGATTGCAGAAAAAGCAGCAGCTTCCAGAGGGATGATCTCCACCGCGGTGGACAGCATTCAACTGGATGGAAGTGACTTGCAAAAAGGAATGGTATCAGCAACGGCGCAATATGATATGATTCGTTTACCTGCTGCAAACTCCGCAAGAAACATTTTCAAAGCGGCAGGCGCAGAAGAAGAGAGCAAAACCATCGACGTCGTACTTCCTATCCTTCACGGTATCAACGGAGAGGATGGAACCATCCAGGGATTGTTTGAGCTAGCAGGAGTTCCTTATGTCGGCTGTGGAGTACTTGGATCTGCATTGGGGATGGATAAGGCTTACTCCAAGATCATTTTTGAAAAGGAAGGGATTCCTCAGGGAAAATACCTGGTATTCAGCAGGAAGCAGATTCACCAGGATGCCGAATCCTTAGCGAAGCAGGTGGAAGCAATGCTGGAGTACCCCTGTTTTGTTAAACCTTCCAATGCGGGATCTTCAGTAGGCGTAAGCAAGGCCCATGACAGAAACGAACTGATCAAAGCTCTTGAGTTCGCTGCCAGATATGATAGAAGAGTTCTTGTTGAAGAGTTTATCAACGGCAGAGAAGTGGAGTGCGCAGTTTTAGGGAATGATGATCCCATTGCCTCAACTGTGGGTGAAGTCATTCCCTGCAATGAATTCTATGATTACGAGGCGAAGTATCAAACAGGGGACAGTTCGAAAGTTGTTATTCCTGCTGATTTGCCCAAGGCTACCATTGACGAAATCCGGGGTTATGCCGTAAGAGCCTTCAAATCTTTGGACTGTTCCGGCCTTTCAAGAGTGGACTTCTTTGTGCACAAGGAAACAGGCAGGATCTATATTAATGAAATCAATACGCTTCCGGGGTTTACCAGCATCAGTATGTATCCGAAGCTTTGGGAAGCCTCTGGAATTCCTTATGCTGAATTGATTGAAAGATTGATCGATCTTGCTGTGGAACGGTATGAAGATAGTAAGAGAGAAATATAGAGCATTGTACACTGTCAACTGTATTTGGGGGTTGCCATGGACAACAGGCCGATAGGAGTATTTGATTCAGGGTTAGGCGGTTTAACGGTGCTTAAGGAGATCATGAATCTGATCCCTGCGGAAAGCGTAGTCTATTTTGGAGACAGCGGCAGGGCGCCTTACGGCACTAAATCCAAAGAGACGATTATAAAATATACCTTTCAGGATATCAGGTTTCTACTAAACCAAGATATAAAGATGATGGTAGTGGCCTGCAATACTGTGAGCGCTTTTAGTATGGAACTGATAAAGAAACAGGTTGATATTCCTGTTATTGAAGTAATTGAACCAGGGGCAGCTGCAGGAGTTAGGGAAACTGTCAACAAAAAATTGGGCGTTATTGGGACTACAGCAACCATCCAAAGCGGTGCTTATGAAAAAGCTATTGCCCGGATCAATCCTGATCTTCAGGTGTTCTCCAAAGCTTGCCCGCTCTTTGTACCTCTGGCGGAAGAAGGAAAACTATGGTGGGAAAAAGAAGTTGCCGTAAAGATTGCAGAGGAGTATCTGGGTTCCCTAAAGAATGAGGGAGTCGATACCTTAATTCTTGGGTGTACACACTATCCGTTGTTGAAAAATACCATTGCCAAAGTGATGGGGAACGGAGTGAAACTTGTAAGTTCGGCACAGGAAGTAGCAAAGGCAGTAAAAAATGAGATCGTACGAAAAAATATGGAGAGAGATCCTGCGATTAAGCCAGTCTATAGGTATTATACCAGTGACAGTGTTGATAAATTTGAGCCCCTTTGCAGTATTATTCTGGACCGGAATGTTCATTCTGCAGAAAAAGTAGATATTGAAAAATACTGATTTTTTATTACAATATAGAATGCATCTTACTATTTTTTGATATGTAGACAGAAATCATCGAAAAATGGACTTGTTGATTGTGTTTTTGTGTTTTTTGGGGTAAAGTATAATGAAACGGATTTTTGTGTTTGAACGGGTTTATTCATTTGAAGCAACGAAGGAAAGGGGTGTACTGTATGAATAAAAATGTGATCATCTCAGTGAAAGGCACTCAAGCTTCTCCGGACCAGGACACAAATGTACTTGAACTTGTAACAGAAGGTAAGTATTATAAAAAAGGCGATTCCTACTACGTGACTTACAAGGAAAGTGAAGTAACGGGTATGGATGGTACCACAACAACCTTGAAGGTCTCCGACGGGAAGGTAACTCTTATGAGATTCGGATCCGTCAACTCCCAGTTTATATTTGAGGAAGGCCGGAAGCATATGTCTTATTATGATACTGCTTATGGCGCCTTTACCATCGGTGTTCTCGCCAGCAAGGTGGACGTCGAGGTCGACGAAAAAGGGGGAGAAATTTGGGTTGATTATCAACTTGAAATAGATAATAATAAATCTGGAGAAAATGATTTTTATATGATCATAAGAGAGGCAGGACAGTTGGATGACAAACATAATCGAGAATGTACGACAGGAAATTAAACAGATCATTTCCTTGTCCTTCAAAAAGGCTGCTGAGAGCGGTGAACTGCCGCAGGTGGAACTTCCCGAGGTGACCATAGAAGTTCCCAGAGAAAAGGAGCATGGTGATTTTTCAACAAACATTGTGATGCAGGTATCCAAACAGTTGAAAAAAGCTCCCCGACTGGCGGCAGAAACGATTATCAACAATATGAATTTGACGGATACATACATAGAAAAGGTTGAATGTGCAGGACCCGGGTTTATTAACTTCCACTTGAAGATCAACTGGCTGTTCGATGCACTCAAAACGATTCAGTCCGAAAAAGACAATTATGGAAGGATTGAACTAGGTAAGGGCAAAAAGGTTATGGTAGAGTATGTTAGCGCTAATCCTACGGGACCCTTGCATATGGGGAATGCCAGAGGCGGAGCTCTTGGAGACTGTATCGCGAGCGTACTTGATGCTGCAGGTTATGATGTTACCCGCGAGTTTTATGTCAATGATGCCGGAAATCAGATTGAGAAATTTGGAATATCCCTTGAAGCAAGATATATTCAGCTTTTAAAAGGTGAAGATGCTATGCCCTTCCCGGAGGATGGATATCATGGCGAGGATATCATTGATCATATGAAGGATTATATCGGGCTATATGGGGACAAGCTGCTGAACGCTGAAACCGATGAAAGACGCAAAGCTTTGGTTGAATTCGCTTTGCCCAGAAATATTGAACGAATTAAAACTGCCCTCGAAAGTTATGGGGTAAAGCATGATTTTTGGTTCTCAGAAAAATCACTGTATGACAGCGGGGAATTGGATGAAACCATCAAGCTCTTAAAAGAGAATAACTGCACTGTCGAAAAGGAGGGTGCACTCTGGCTTAAAGGCGAGGTAATGGGATCCGAAAAGGATGAAGTTCTTGTCAGAAACAATGGTTATCCGACCTATTTTGCAGCCGATATCGCTTATCATAGGAATAAATTCCTAAAGAGAAACTATGATTGGGTTATCAACCTTTGGGGAGCGGACCATCACGGACATGTGGCCAGAATGAAGGGCGCCATTGCTTCCATGGGGATTAACCCTGATAAACTGGATGTTGTCTTGTTCCAGCTTGTTCGTCTCTATAGAAACGGTGAAATTGCCAGAATGTCAAAGAGAACCGGCAGGACCATTTCATTGGTTGACTTGCTTGAAGAAGTTGGTCGTGATGCCGCGAGGTTCATATTTAATACAAAGGCATCCGGCAGCCATCTGGATTTTGACCTTGATCTGGCGGTACAGCAGTCCAACGATAATCCGGTGTACTACGTTCAGTATGCGCATGCGAGAATCAGCAGCCTGTTGAAGCGTCTTGAGGATGAAGGTGTAAAGGTTCCAACTGTTGATGAAACGGACCTTACATTGCTTCAGGCGAAAGAAGAGCTTGAACTGCTAAAAAGATTGGCGGAGTATCCTGAGGAAATCAGAATTTCAGCGGTTACATTGGAACCAAGCCGGTTGACAAGATATGTACAGGATGTGGCAGGTTTGTTCCACAGTTTTTATAATGCATGTAATGTAAAGAATGAAGAAGAAAACCTGAGGAAAGCCAGAGTCTTACTGGTTGACAGTACGCGAATCGTTATTAAGAATGTTTTGACTCTTCTGAGTATTACTGCACCAGAGCGGATGTAAAACATGACCAAGAGTTTTTAAACATGAAGAATAAAGCGATCTGATTACTTTTAGGGGTAAAAGGAAGTAGGAAACAACGTGAAGAAATATTTCACAAGTTTTGGCTTGTAACCCATAACCCCATACCTATGACCTATAACCTAAAATATTAATATTGGATTACAAATAGGGAAGATGGGTAAATCTTCTCCCGGAAATAGCCGATACAAAAAGTAGCGGCTATTTTTTTGTTGATAAAATAGACAAATAAGCCTAAAATTAGATTTAATATGACGAATATATATGAGGAAGCTTCTTGAAAACTTTGCTAAATGGGTCAAAAAGGTTGAATAGAACTGTTCTGAGCAATAAGTGACAAGCAGTATTCCCGTGTTTTTGAGAAATGATTTCAAAATAGGAAGGTACGATACCATGTCCAAAGCAATAACAGATATGAAATGTAAGGAACATAGAAAACTCTCAGTATTGTTGGCGGTTGTATTTCTCCTCACAAGCATAGCTACCTCAGGCATGGCGGCAGGAGAGACTCCCGAAGCGGTTTATACCGGATCGGGCTTGGCAGCATCAATTTTAAACAATTTGGATTACACCGATGTTAAAAATTCAAACACATGGGCAAAGGAAGCCATTTATGCAACCGGTGCACTTGGTGTTACCAAAGGATATGGGGATAAGCAGTTTGGAAGAACTAACTCTATTTCTAAAGAGCAAGCGATCGCTATTGCTTATAGGGTAGCCGGAAGGGAAGCAGATGCACAGAAGGCAGCTGAAGCCCTGGATAGTGCCCGGCAGCAGGACGAGAAGAAGGCCAATGCAATAAGCATGTGGTCGGATGGGTATTTACAGCTGGCGATGACGGATGGACTCATCACCCAAAAGGAATATAACGATGCGATGTCGGATGATCAGGCAAGTCTGGAACCAGACAGCTTTCACAGGGATGCCCCTGCTCAAAGGCAGGAAATGGCTTTCTGGCTGGCAAAAACCCTGAAGCTGGAACCTGTATACGGGCAGCAGAAGATTTTTAACAGCTTCAATGACTGGAAGGATGCGGATCCTATAAAAGTTCCCTACATTGAAGCGGTACTGCAGAAAAGCATCATGAACGGCAACGGAAACGGCCGTTTTGGCCCAACGGACGTGATTACCCGTGAGCAAGTGGCTCAAGTTGTTCGAAATGCGGAAGGTGTTGTATTACCGTTAATAAAACTTGAAAAACATAGTGGTACCGTTGAAAGAGTCCAAAATATGACAGACTCCACCAGCGGCGATAGAATTGCCAAAAGAATTATCGATGTCCGAAATCCAAACGGCAAGTTAAATCAGATCATTTGTGAAGTTCCTGAAAATTGGACAACTGAAAACAGAAACGAGCAAAACGGGGCAGCGATCAATACAAAAGAAAAGGAAGCCGTCGTATATAAAAACGGACAGATCGGAAAGAGCAGCCTGCTTGGTAAGGGTGACAGTATAGAATACATCACCTCAGAGGACAAAAGTGTAAAATACATCAGAGTGGTATCTGCCGGAACGAATACGGAATATTTGGCAGCCAGGGTGAACAGTGTAGACCCTGCAAACCTTTCCATCAATGTAAACGAGCTTTTTAGGCTCGGCAGCTCCAACATCAAGTTTGAAAGAAACAATATCTCTTTTTCCTATAATAATGGAGGAGAAAGAGAAAAACTGTTCAAGTACAGCAACAAGGCAATTGTTATTAAGGATGGAAAAGCAGCACAGGCATCGGACATTAAAGCGGATGAATACGTGGTGTTAAGCATTCGTGATAATGTTGTAACAGCGATAGAAACCTTTGATATCGGCATGCTGAATGAAGAAGACGGGATCGTCAACGGGATTGTCGAAGACAATAACCCGGCTTTGGGGTATATCACCCTTTATAATGAGAACGGAACCGGCACAAGCCCCAGCATGATGGAACAGCTGATTGCTTACAGAACCTTCAACTATGAAAATAAGAATGACGTCGAAGTTTTCAAAAACCATGAGAAAGCAACCGTTGATGATATTGAAACGGGTGATTCCGTTTTTATCAAACTGGACTCCAGAGGATATGTAACTTCAATCAGTGCCGTAGATAATTATACTGTAAAATACGGTAAGGTCATAACCAAACGCGGCAATTCACTGACAGTAGAGTATGAAGGCGGCACAAGACAGATTCTGGATGTTGAGGACAATACGCTTGTTATTTCCAATAAGAAGCTGACAAAATACAGCAACCTGAAAGATGGAGACAAGGTGAAGCTGATGCTTCATATCACCAACAAGTTTACAAAGCTAAAAGAGATTACCATCGAAGGGGATGAACACTTCATTACCAATGTCTATAAGGGGATAGTATCTTACATTGATGATGCTTCCAATGCGTTGGTTGTACAAAACGTACAGGTGCTAGACAAAGGAAAATGGGTGAGAACTTCAACCAGAGGAGTTACTGATATTCGCCTGGCTGAAAACTATGAAATCTATGCTAACGATAGAAGCATGAACCTCAATAGTGCCAATAAATATCTCAAAAACAACGAGGCTTACATTGCAGTAGAAAAAGATTACGGGGGGGAAGAAAAGGCGGTATTTGTATCCTTCAGAAATGAAGATGATACGGAAGTGCTTTATGACGATACAGTTTCAAGTTCTGTATCCGGAGTAAATCAGTTTAGCTTGAGCAAAGACTACAGGACATTGGGCTACAGCAAGGGGACTATTGTAATTAAAGACGGAAGGTTGGTTTCCGGCAGCAGCATCACTCAGGAGGATACGGTATATGCCGTTGCCAACAGGGATTATGAAAATGGTGAGTATTCTGCAGGAGTGGTTCAGATCGGTAAACGCAGTAATGCGAATTATGCACAAATTTATCGAGGAAGAATCAAACTGATCAATGACAACAAGGAATTTACCATGGAGTCCTTCTCAAAACTGGATGGTCAGACATGGAACTATGCCAATACTCCGAAGACAATCAATATCACTTTCAGTACAAGAATGCTTGATGATGCCGGTGTGATGAGTACCCGTGATTTCTTGGATTATGGTGCTGCAAGCTTCAGGGATAAGGTGGTATATGTGGTTGAGAAAGATTCCAATGCACTGCTCATCAGTACCGCACCGTATGGTTCTGTTGCCGTCAGAGGGACTGTATTAGAACTGACAGGCGGTACAACGGGTGAAGACGGAAGTGCTCTTACTGAGCCGACGGGTGTAAATCTGAGACTTGCAAAGGTATACGACTCCAGCAGCTATGTTTGGAATGACATCGGGAATCTGACTCTGAGTATTCTAAAAAACAGCATCGTTATGAAGGGTGGACAGTTTGCAAGAGCATCGGATATCAAAAAAGGCGACATTCTTCGAATCATGAAAAAGGACACAGCATTGACCGGAGATGCATATATCATCTTTGTAGAAAATTAGCACTCTAAATCGGGGGACAAACTTATGAAAAAATGTTTGAAAAGGTTCACAAGCCTGGTGTTGGTTCTTGGGCTTCTCAGTCCGGTTGTTGCCTATGCTCGTGAAGGGGACTGCGGATATGAAGGAGGAATATCCTCCGGTGATATTGTAGGGAAAACAAAGTATGAGTATCAGGAAGTAAGCTTTTTGAGCGGTGAACCGGTGGTGTTCAAAGGAGATTTGACTTTAACAAAGTCCTTAAAGTCCGATATGGTGGTTTCTACATATAAATACAGTCTGAAGAATCTGGACAGGGCGGCTACGCTGACTAGAACCATTGCCCTGAGTACAAAACTGGTTAAGAAGGACAATGGACAAACCGTTGAGGAAACAAGTGTATCCGGAACTCCCTCGGAATCAATTAAGGTAGGAAATACAACGTATACTTTGAAGAATTACAATTTTACTCGTTCTAACCTTGTAGACGCCAAACCGGCTGTGAATTATCTGGCAGGCAATTTCCAAGGGAAAAAGACATATCAGGTTGGTACAACGGCAACCGGGGGAACAGTCACAGTAAGCGCTACAGGTAATTTTTACGGCTTTGATCAGTACTGGGGAACTTCGCAAGTACAGACCATCAATTATATCATTGAAAGTGAGCAAAAGGTTGGAAATGAAGTTGAAAGATGGGGGGGGACTGCCTCAATCAATCTTTCCTCTACGATTACAAAGCAGATCCGCTATGTGGAGAATGAACCTGAAAGCATTAGCTTTGACGGTGGATATGTACAGACCCAATATAATGAAAGTATATTGGAATACACTTCCAGACTTCCTGAGATGGATTCTAAAGGGAAGGCTACAGACAACCTGGTTACGAAGATGGGAAGCTTAAAACTTGAGTCATTTCCCAACCAGTTAAGATTACCTGTAGCGAACCTAAACCACTTGAGAGGACACTGGGCGGAAAACGATATAAAAGTAATGTACGGACTTGAGGTATTCAAAGGGGGAGAAGCAAGCTTTAACCCCGAGCAATATATGACCAGGGGCGAGTTTGCAGCAGCTATTGTACAAGCAGCAAGGGAGGTACCGCCGGATCCTGCTTTAGCAAGCAAGACAACAACTTCCCGAACTTCTTCTACAAAAAAGCAAGCTCAGACATCCTCCTTCAACGATGTATCTACGGAAAGTATTTATTATAATCAGATTGAAAATGCTTTTAAAAGAGGTTTACTGAATGGAAAAGGCGACGGAAACTTTGGGAAAGATGAATTGCTGACTTTCTCAGAAGCCATTGCAGTATTCATCCGGGCAGCAGGATTGGAAAATCTGGCTCCGGGAGATGGTGCGGTTACAACGTTTAAGGATAATGACTCTATTCCCGATTACGCCAGAAAAGCAGTTTATGTAGCCGAAAAAATAGGAATGGTTACCGGAGATGACAGGGGATATCTGAAACCAAACGAAAAATTGACAAAAGGCAGAGCTGCCGCACTGTTGAACAGGTTTGTCACATATATGCGTGACGGTATCAAAAGGGATTATAAACAGCATATTGTTAACTATTAGTTCCACAAATTTCTTGGGAAAAGCGCCTTGAAAAAGTCGCTTTTTCTTTGGCTTAATGTTAAAATATATGAAAAGAAA
>JAOAAU010000027.1 GCA_026418695.1 Clostridia bacterium | reverse complement strand
GACAACACGGATGCCATAGATGTAACTTCTTCAAGGTTTGCTGTCTGCTCTTCGACGGAAGCGGATATAGTCTCTGAAGCAAGCTGATTTTCATTTGCAATTTCTCCGATTTGCTCCATGCTCGTGTTAATGCCTTCCACGCTCTTACTTACAGCTTTCAATTCCGACGCAATCTTAACAATATCTTCATTAACAACCGCATTGGCATCTTTGATGGATTCAAAATATTTCGCTGCCTTTTCTGCAGTTTCGTTTCCAACCGTTATTTTTTCAATACTGTCCTTCATCTTATCATTAATGACATCGGATTCAACTTGTACAATACCGATGATATCCCCGATCTTTTTAGCAGATATTCCGGATTCTTCAGCCAATTTTCTGATTTCCTGCGCTACTACCGCAAATCCCTTTCCTGCTTCTCCCGCTCTGGCAGCCTCTATTGAAGCGTTTAATGCCAAAAGATTTGTCTGAGAAGAGATATCCCCAATGGTTTTTAGTATATTACTCATTTCATTCGCACTTTCATACAGTTTCCCTGTGGCTTCCGATGCATCAAAAATCACCGCTGTGATTCCCTTCAACTGTTCCATGAAGCCATCGATATAGTCGTTCCCTTCCCTGGCAAGAGAAACCGACTGATTGGCATTATTCATTATTTTATTGGAGTTATCCAGGATATCATTAAATACTTCAAACACATTTTTGACCGAATCCATGGTCTTTTGGGATTCCATATGCTGGCTTGCAATCCCTTCTGACATTTTCATAGAAGAAACTGCGATTTCCTGGCTTGACAGAGTATTCTGCTCTGCACCCTTATGCAAGTGAGTGGCTGTCATGCTGACTTTTCCGCTAACCTCGTAAACCTTGCCTATGATACCTTTTAGACTGTCGAGCATATCATTGAACGCAGTAGCCAGTTCTCTAACTTCGCCCTTCGTATTTACCCGGAATTCACCTACAGTCAAATCTCCCTTTGCAATCCTGGCTGTCTTTTGGCATAATTCCTTTATCGGATTTGCAATACTGCCTGAAATCCCCCATGCTGCCCCTAAGGAAATAAGCATGATGGCACAAAATGCAATTAAATTAATCACTATTGTTCCTTTAAACTTATCCTGCATTTCTTTCTTTACTGTTCCTGAGTGCTTCAACTCAAACTGGATAAAATCCTGTACCCCTTCTTCAACAATGGTGGATACATCTCTTAATTCTTCCAGAGCCTTTTCATTTTCCTCAGCGGATTTACCGTTCATTTCTTTCCCGATTCTATCGATGTTGCCTTTTAAGGAATCCAGCGTCCTTTGAACAACATCCAGTTTTGTTCTGCTATCACTGGTGTCTACTCTCTGCTTGATGATCTCAACTTTTTTCTTTGCATCATCAATGATGGCGTACTGAGTTCCATCCTCGAACTTTACTTTACCAAAAATGATTTCCCTCATAACAGAATCAATATTGGTCTTAACAACACCATTAATTTCGTTGGCATATGTAATATTGCTGAGAATGGTGTCATACTGGTTGTTATATTTTGCGGAATTGATCATCATGGTGACATTCAATATGCTCATCATGAGAATTACTGCAACAAATGTTATGACCATCTTGGCCCTAATGGATAAGCCACGTGCAGCAGCCCCTTTTTCATGCAGCTTTGGGTTTAACTTCTTTTTAAAACTGTTCGAGAATAATGTACTCATAAAATCTCCTCCAAATAAATGTCATGCAAACCATGAAGTTATTTCCCGTAAAACTATTGCTGTCAAAATATGAAGATCAAATTATTCCTTTTGGACATCGTCCGCAGGGAAAATACCTTCTTCTGCAAAAATTCTTTCAGGCAGCTTTTTACCCTCCGTTAAATCTTTAACTGCTTTCATCAATTGTGTTCCAAGGTGCGGATTACACTCTACAGTACAGTTAAGCTTTCCGGCTCTCATCGCCTCAAAAGCCCCCTTAACAGCGTCTATAGAAACAATCTTTATGTCTTGGCCAGGTTTCAAGCCTGCTTCTTCTATTGCCTGAATCGCACCTAGTGCCATGTCATCATTGTGTGAGAAGAGCACCTTGAATTTGGTCTTGTCTGACTTAAGCCACATCTCCGTGATTTCCTTTCCTCTTGAGCGGGTATAATCTCCAGCTTGGGACTGGATGATCCTAAAGTTCGGGTAATCTTTCATTACTTCTTCCCACCCCTTTTTCCGGTCAATCGCAGAGGCAGATCCCACTGTTCCTTTCAGTTCGACGACATCAATATCGCCCTTCAATTCAAGCTTA
This sequence comes from Clostridia bacterium, assembly GCA_026418695.1. Taxonomy (GTDB): domain Bacteria; phylum Bacillota; class Clostridia; order Acetivibrionales; family JAFADI01; genus SKW158. The sequence goes on along the minus strand of JAOAAU010000027.1, from coordinate 28,465 downwards.
TCCGCATTATCAACGACCCATTTCGCAGCCCTTCTTCCTTCCTCTGTAAAGTCAGAGCCAATGTGAGTCACCCAAAGCTTACCTTCTGACTTCTCCGTCAATTCAACAGACTGATCCAATAAAATTACCGGTATATTTGCGCTCTTTGCTTCCCTTAATACAATATCCCAGCCCGTCTTTACAACCGGTGCTAAAACGATCACATCCACCTGCTGGGCGATATATGCTCTTAGCGCCTTAACCTGGTTTTCCTGCTTCTGCTGGGCATCTGAAAACTTAAGCGTAATGCTTTCTTTTTTTGCAGCTTCCTTGATAGATTCGGTATTTATAGTACGCCATTCGCTTTCGGCGCCAATCTGAGAAAATCCTACAACAATCTTTCTCTCCGCTGTTACTTCATCCTTCTTCTGATCCATCGGATTTATGGAATATACGTTTTTTGTACCCGCATAGACTGCAAAAGAGAACAGCAAAATAGAAGCTAAAGCTACAGTCGAAATTTTTACAATTCCTCTCAAATACAAGCTCCTCCAAAATTAAGCGCTGGTGCTTTATCATTCGTGTTTACATAACATCAACAAGAAGAATAATTCAATTCTAATCTAAAGACAAAATCTGTTAGTTCTTCAATAAGGTAAATGGATAACTCAAGAAGTCACAATCATGCTAAATAAAAACTTTATAGAATTTAAAAATTGAAACTTTATTTTATAATAGAATAGATAATCAGTATTTTGATACGCAAGCAGTATTTACATAAATTTAGTAGCTATGTAACCATTATATGCCTATATCTATGTTTTTTCAACATTTTTCGCGAGAATATACTTATGAAATTTCCGACAAATAACAAACACCGCTATGACAGCGGTGTTCATTGATAGATTATAGTTTTCTTTTGTCCTTGATGCTTAAGTTTCGTTTCTGAATTCCTTCGGGGTCATTCCCATAGCTTTTTTGAAAATATAACTGAAATAGTGCGGGTCATTATATCCCACGTTATAAGCGATTTCTGCAGATTTTTGCGTGGTTGTCTTCAAAAGTTCCATCGCCCTCTTTACTCTGACTTTAGTGAGATATTCAATAAAGTTTTCTCCTGTTTCCTGACTGAAAACCGTACTGAAATGGCTTGGACTGACATTTACATAAGAAGCAACGGAGTTTAGCGAAATATTTGGATCGGAAAAATTACTGTTGATGTACTCCTTGGCTTTGCTGATAGTGCTGCCATACTTATCCTCCACCCGACTGTCTCTGAATTCAAATACTTTGTTCAGAATATTTTCAGTGAGTTCTTTGAATCTCTCCAAAGAATCAATTCCTGTAACAATACTCTCCAACTGCACAACCTCGGGTACCAACTGTTCAATCTCCCCTCCAAGTTCACTGACGAACCTTGAAGCATTTAAAACAATGTCCATAAAAACATAATAGATATAGATGAGAGATTTCATCTCTACTTCATTCAGATTACTGATATATTGTCCTACAAAACGTTCCACATCCGATTTCAGTCCGCACTTCATGAAGTCATGGACATCATTTTTATCGATCTTAATAAATTCCTTTTTCCCCCCAAGGTTGGGTTTAATGTCATTGATGCCTAGAATCTTATTTTTCCCATAGATATAGCGGTAATGCTTAACAGTGTCTGCTTCCTTGTAAGACTGAGTAATTCCCTGAATCCTCTCCCTCACACTTCCAATACTGATGCTTAGCAGGCAGGAGGTATTCCTTTCCACCTCATACTTGATGGATTGCGCCAGACTATAGGCAGTTTCCTCCAAAGTTGCCGCATTGTCTCCCTTGATTATCAGCACTGTTTCTCCAAGGTTTCTTCCGAATTTGATGACTTCACTGTTTTCCTTTACAACATTGTCTATCAAATCTTCACATTTCAGGAACTCCGAATACTCCCCATCCTCAGGATTCTTTCTGGTAATCTCAGCTTCTATAATCTCTACCAGGTAGAACTTGGAGATGATATTAATCTGAAAACGAGCACAGCTGTCAATGACATCAATGGGAGATATCATTCCCAAAGACAGTTCGTTCAAGAACTTGTCCCTGAATAACGGAGCGTTCTGTTCGAGCTGTTTCTTTATTTTTTCCGCGTTTTCCCGTTCCTTTTTCTCATTCTCGATCTGAAGGGCAACCTTATTCAGAGACTCTATGAGATCAGAAGAACTTACAGGCTTCAGAAGGTATTCCGTCACCCCGATACGCATGGCCTCTCTTGCAAAACTGAATTCATCATGTCCGCTGAGAATGATGATTTTGATCCAGGGCATGCTTTTACGGATAATCCGGCTTAACTGCAAACCATCCATAAATGGCATCTTAATATCTGTAATGAGGATATCCGGTTTCATTTCCTGAATCAGCGGCAAAGCGATCTCACCATCCGGCGCTTCTCCGGAAAATATGAAATTGGTGTTCTCCCATCGTACATTGTCACGAATACCTTCTCGTATAGCGATTTCATCATCCACAAGAAAAACTTTATACACTGTCTCACCTCTCCATAGGAACAAGAACGGATACATGGGTTCCCTTCTTGAATTCGCTTTGAACCTTCAACCCAAATTGGTTACCATAATATAGTCTAATTCTTTTATGAACATTATTCAAGCCAAAGCCGCTGTCCTTGACCGCAACTACATTGGACTCGCTGTTCAGTTCAGCCTGAATCTCAGTAAAGCGTTCTTCGGTCATTCCTGCACCGTTATCGATAATATCAAAGGTGATCGTATCATTCTCCGACAAATACCCCCGAATCGTAATAACGCCGCCTTCGCGCTTATTCTTGATTCCATGATACAGTGCATTTTCTACTAATGGCTGCAACGTCAGCTTTAATATCTTATATTCAAGAATGTTTTCATCAACTTCAATCTTGAAATCAAGAATATCCCGGTATCGGATCTTTTGAATAATCAGATAGCTGCGGATATGCGCCACCTCATCGCTGATCGGAATCCAATCCTTCCCTTTGCTCAGCGTGATTCTGAAAAAGCTGGACAGGGCCCGGACGATTTCTATGACCTGTTCGCTTTTATTGGCCTCCGCCATCCATACAATCGTGTCCAAAGTATTATACAAGAAATGGGGATTGATCTGCGCCTGTAAAACCTTCAATTCTGATTTTTTGAGATTTTCCTGTTCCTTGATACTGCGTTCCAGCAGTTCTTTTATCTTTTGGGTCATGATGTTGAAACTCATTCCCAGTCCTGCAATCTCGTCCACATTTTTATTTTCAACTCTTACGTCCAGGTTTCCTGCAGCAATAGATTTTGTCATCTTGTGGAGTTCCCGGATCGGTTTCGATATACTTCCGGAGATCACCCAGGCCGCCAGCGTGGAGAACAGCAGTACAATACCCAGAACGATTATGTTCGTCAGTACCCACCGGTTGTAGCTTTTCTGTATTTCCGTCTTGATTTTTTCTGTACTTTGCATTTCATACAAAATGAACTCCTGGATATTATCTTCTACCAGAGAGGAAACCCCTCTGATTTCTTCCAGAACCGCCTCATTTTCAGAGACAGGCCTTTTTTCTCTGATCTGCTGTCCCATCTGATCCACATATCGTTTCAGCGTATTCATTGTCCTCAGGGTAACATCCAGTCTTGTCCGGTTTTCCGCCGTACTTACATTGTTCATGATCCCTTCAATATTCCGGTTAATCTCATTGATGATCTCATATTGCTTTCCCTCATCGAATTTGACCTTGCCGGCAACTATGTCCCACATCTCAGAGTCGATTCTGGTTTTCACAATTCCGTTAATGCTGTTGGCTGTAGTAATATTGGATACAATCGTGTTGTATTTTTCACTGTAAGTCAAAGAACTATAAAGCAGCACTACATTCAGTATGCTCATCATCAGAATGACAACAATAAATGCAACGATGATCTTGCTTCGGATGGACAAATTAGCCGCCATTACCCAATCAACAAGCCGGAATTTTCTAATGAATTGTCTAAATGTAAGCGAATTCATATCAGGTCCCCCAATTCAACAGGCAGATGCAACACAAATCGCAACAGGTACTCAAAACAGGAACCCAATGATTGCGATATTCGTCGAAGTAATCGATACACCCTATGTAAAAACATTGGGCATTCACTCTATGTTTTTAGCAACTGCGCTTAATATTTTCGATTGACTGCTTCCTTTTCTGCCGTTTCTTCCGGGAAGATTCCCTCATCAATCACAATTCTTTTCGGCAGCGGTCTCCCTTCCATGAGATCCTTTACCGCTTTCATCAAAGCCGGCCCTTGCAGCGGGTTACATTCCACCGTACAATTCAATTTACCGGCCTTCATTGCTTCAAAAGCTGCCTTGACTGCATCAATGGAAATAATTTTTATGTCTTTTCCGGGCCTGAGACCATATTCCTCAATCGCCTCAATGGCACCTAACGCCATATCATCATTATGGGCATAAACGACTTGAATCTGATCTCCTTCAACCTTCAGAAATTTTTCCATGATCTCCTTCCCCTTGGAGCGCATGAAATCACCGGTCAAAGACCGAATAATCCTGATATTGGGATTGCCCCTGATGATTTCCTGAAAGCCGTCTCTTCTTCCATTGGTCGGAGCAGAACCGAAGGTCCCCTGCAGTTCCACCACATTGACCTTTTCATTCGATTTCCCGATCTTCTCCAAAAGCCATTTGCCTGCTTTTCTCCCCTCTTCCGTAAAATCAGAACCGATATAGGTTTCATAGAGGGATTCGTCCTTTGTATCAATGCCGCGATCCATAATGATCACTGGAATACCCGCCAGCTTCGCTTCCTTCAAGACTGTATCCCAACCACTCTCAACAATAGGTGAAAAAGCAATAACATCTACCTGCTGCACGATGAAAGATCGAATATCCTTGACCTGATTTTCAGGTTTCTGTTGGGCATTTAAAAACAACAGCTCAATTCCTTCTTCGCGGGCAGCCGCCTTAATGGATTCCGAATTTGCCGTCCGCCAGTCGCTTTCTGCCCCTACTTGTGAAAAACCCAAAACAATTTTTTTCTGAAGATTCTTTGGAGATGAACCTTGAGTTTCCTTCATTTCTTTGACTTTGGAACAAGCAGCAGAAGAAAAAAGAGTGGATACTAGAACTAAAACTGCAAGCAATTTTAAAGCCCTTCTCATCTGATGTCCCCCTTAAGATTTGTCCGTTTCTGCTAAATTGCATATTTCTATTATAAATCCGGGGAAAAATTATAACAATAAAATAAATTTCTTAAAAATTACAAAGATTTACGAAATCCATCACCTTTGATATATCAGAAGATTATGGCTCCATAATGATAATTCTGTTGTCTTCCTTCATAATCCTTACCTTACCGCTTCTCCCAATATCCAAGTCATCTATAAATTCTTTGGGAATTTGCAGCCTTCCCGCTTTGTCGATCACGGTAAGCTCTTCATGGGTCTCTGTATTTACCAAACTGTCTCCCTCAATTTCCGAAAGTTCTTCAGAATAGGTCTTCTTTCTGATAAATTCACTGCTTGTACGCCCGTCACGGATCGCTACTACTCTGTCCACCATTCTCGAAAGCTGCCGGTCATGTGTCACAATCACGATAGTTATTCCCATTTCCCGGACCAAACCATTAAAAAGGTCCATGATCTGCCGCATTGTTTTTGTATCTACAGCGCCCGTAGGCTCATCTGCAAGCAATAATCCAGGGCTGTTTGCCAGGGCAATGGCAATGGCAACCCTCTGTTGTTCCCCTCCCGAAAGCTGAAAAAGCATACTGTCTTTACGGTGTGGCAGGCCCACAAGTTCAAGCAATTCACTTACCCTTTGTCTCCTTTTTATTTTTCCATCCAGCATCATTGGAATCTCGATATTATCAGCTGCCGTCAGATACGGTATCAGGTTTCTCGCATTATTCTGCCATACGAAGCCGACGGTTTCTCTCCGATATTGATCCAGCTGCTTTTCGCTATACTTTAAAAGGTCTTTGCCATCAACATAAAGCTTCCCGGCAGATGGTTTATCCAGGCCTCCAAGCATATTCATCAGTGTCGACTTCCCGCTTCCGCTGTTTCCGATGATCCCCATCATCTCGCCTTTATACACTTCCAGATCAAGCCCTTGGAGCGCCATGACCTCGGCATCCCTTGTCTTGTATATCTTTACAAGGTTTTCGCATTCAATGATCTTTTCTGACTGTTCAATACTCATCGACAACCTCTCCATCCTCGAGTGTAATTACCTTGTCTGCGATTTCCATCATTCCCGGATCATGCGTAGTCATCACAATGGTAAAGCCCTCCTCCACAATCAGATTCTTAAAGAGTTTAACGATTTGCAGTCCCATATGGGTATCCAGAGCTGCCGTCGGTTCATCTGCAAACATCACCCTGGGTTTGTGCGCTATTGCCCTTGCGATTGCAACTCTTTGCTGCTCTCCGCCCGATAATTCATGGGGCTTATGATGCATTCGCTTTCCTAATCCTACAGCCTCCAAGCACTCTGCCGCCCTGAGTTTTCTAATCTTGCTGTCGATCCCCGCAACCCTTAAGCCGAATTCAACATTTTCAAAGGCAGACAACATCCATAGTAATGCGGTTGCTTGAAATACAAATCCCATTTCCAGCCTCCGGATCTCATCCCTTTTTTCCTCCGACAACGCAGCAATATCTACTCCGTTTAAGGAAATCCTGCCTTTGTCAGGCTTATCCAGGGCTCCTAAAAGATTGATGAGTGTGGTCTTTCCCGAGCCGGACCGCCCCCTTAGTATCGTTAAGGTCCCCGGCTTTATCCCAATGCTGATATCACGCAAAACGTGGAGGGTCTCTCTACCCGATTTAAAAAATCTATTTACATTTTCTGTTTGAATTATTGATTCCACGATGATCACTCCCTACCATTCCATACTAATCTTCTCCCAGCTTAATCGCCTGATTGATTCTAATCCTTGAAAGCAATGAGTATAGCACAGTGAACCCGAGGAGGAGCATTAATGCAACAATAATTAATATTTTCGTATAATCGGCACTGCTGGCAGTCACTTTAAACGGCAGTATCATCTCCGAAGCGCTGTAGACCATTTTTAGCAGAGGCGTGAACAAATCACCGGTCAAGCTGCCCAGGGTAATCCCTACAACAATGGAAACTCCAGAAATAAGGAACTGCTCGAAAATCAGCATTTTATTGATCTTTCTCATAGAAAGGCCTATCGCCCTGAATATTCCAAATTGCAATACCCTTCCATGAATGGACAGAATCCAGTAGATCACAAACCCAATGGTTACAATAACCATAATGACGATAAAGCCCAGGGTGAGTGAACCGTTAATCCCCTGCAGCGCCGGATCGTTTTTCATCTTGATCATCACTTGTTTGGCGCTGGATACGCTCTCAACAGCCAGACTTTTTCTGGTTATATCCGAGTAAAGCTGTTCATCCGTAGCTTCCGGCTCTTTCTTCAGCCAGACCTCATAAGGCTCGACCGTTGTCATCTGCTGGATATAAGGCAGATTTCCAACAACAAGCATGGGGGCATCCTTCCCCTTCTCTTTGATATAGGGATTGAAACCGGGCCAGAAATCAACAAAAGCATAGATGGTTCCAACCATGGTATAGGGAATTCCTTTTCTAGCGTAGCTTATGGTGATGGGATCTCCAACCTTTGCCTTGTAAGCTTTTTCAAAGCTTCGGGAAACCAGGAAGCCTTTCTTAGCTCCGGAGATAATATTCAGGTATTCATACCAGTGATGCGGCAGCAGATCGCTTCTCATCGAAGCAACTTTTCCAAACTCTCCCGGGATAATCCCCATCACACGAACGTTATTGATCCACGAACCTGTAAGCTGTGCTTTCGCCCCTTCTTCCAGAAAGACCTTTGTAGCCGTTTCCACGCCATCGAGGTTTTTGTAAGGTTCGAAGGGAGGCTCCAGTTTTTTGAGAGCCACCGCATTATAGCTGCTTCCAAGCCCGTTGAAACCTGTGTCGGAATCCGATACTCCTTCGACTCTACCCCATATCGGTTTTAAGGTAACATCCGCACCCATCTCGTATTTCACTTTATCCTCCAAATTCCGGTTGATGGTCCTTGCCGAATTTGCACTGAAAACGCCCGTAGACAACGCGAAAATCAGGAATAGCATGAGAAACTGCTCCTGCCCCCGGGATCTTCCAACCTGCATAAAGGACATGTATACCACCGGGGACCATCGTTTACTTCCGAGGAAGAATATCAAGCGAAGTACGGACGGATAGCATCTCAAAAAAAGCAACCCGGTTCCCAGAATAAAAAAGGTAGATATCAGAAACAAAAGAGGATCAACGCCAAGCTCCATTCCCTTCAGTCCTGTTTCCTGCAGTATCTTCTGCTGCATATTGTATCTATAGAGGCCGTAGATCGAAAGGACAAGGATCATGATATCAACAAAGTACTTCATCCATACCGGCTTTGAACACCCCGCTGCTTTGTTTTGCTTATGCTGAACAATGGTAACTCGGGTAGACAGGAACGCAGACAACACCATTGTAAGTACAAGAAATAGTGCTGCACAGACTGAATAAACGATTGAAGTCGAACTAATACGGACAGGTAGCGCCGTTCTCTGTACAAATTCAAGAAAACCGTTGGAAGACCCAATGATGGTGCATAATGCAAGCCCTAAAGCAGGACCAAGCAGCAAAGCCGTACCTCCAAGAATAATTCCCTCCAATGTATAAACCCTCAATATATGGAGTCTTCCTGCTCCCCTGCTTTTCAAAAGCGCAATCTCATTCTCCTCCTGCTTGATGATTAATCGTGAAACCATGAAAATATAAAAGACAAGTACGATCAATACCGGTGCAATAAGAATCAAAAGACTGACCTTCAGTTGTGCTTTTCTTTGAAAATACTGTTTCAGAATCTTTTCTGCTTCCAGTTCGGTTTTTATGGAGGTGTTGTACCGGCTAAGCCATCGAAGCTGGCTATCATAACTCGATAGAATATCATTGATGTTTGCGACGGCGATCCTGTGATAATCGAGGGAAAAGTTCCAGGTCACTCCGGATAAGGCTGTGGGTTTGGTCTCAATAAAATCCTTTTTGAACACTGGATAGGCTATAAAAACTGTATGGGCATATTGATCAAACTTCTTATACCAGAAGGCGTCTTCCGCTTCTCTAGGGGCAAAAATCCCGACGACCTTGACCTTGATGGTCCGCTTTTTGTCAGAGTCCATGATCCCATATGTTTTATCCAATATGAAATTCAATTCCTTGGATGCCTTTTCTGTGATGATGACCTCATAAGTACTGTCGCTTTTCTGTTGGGAAAACAGATTTCCATGGATGACTCGCACATGTTCTTCCATATCCTGCAGGGATTTGATATTGACTTCCTTCTCCCAGGAGCCCCCAGCCTCTTTAACGCTTTCCTCAACCTTCAGATTGTCCACCGTCAGTTCCTGGGTCTTAGAGATAAAGGGCAGCCGGTACTCCGTTGAAAACTGATTTGTAAATTTATCATTCAAGGAATTGTAGAGTTTTTCAATGTCCTGACCATTGAATAAATATTTGTGAAAGACAAGATCAATCCTGTAATTGCCGGAATACCGGCCGGTCTCCTTTTGATGGCTTTCCAGATCGCCGGTAAGCATCTTTTGCAGTATGGCATCCGTATAAATCGGCACGCTGCTTACCATCGCGATCACCAGTATATAACCCACGAGGAGGCATAATACCATCCATTTGTTTTTCAGCATCTTTCTTAATACAAAAGTTAACACTCGAAGCACTTCCCTTACTTTATCACTTTGTCCCCTTCTTGCAATCCCTTTAACACCTCATAATCTGTTGTAGATTGTAATCCTGTCTCTATGTCCACTTCACTCACCATATCATCCTTCAGCACCTTAACAAACTTTCGTCCTTCAAAGGTATGAACCACATTCTTGGGTACCAGCAGCACATTCTCCTTTTTTGAAAGGCTTGCGCTGATCCTTGCCGGATCACCGATCACTACTCCACCGGGTATTGGGCTGACTCTCACTCTTACCGTATTCTGTAGTTTTTCCATCAGCTTCGTATATTCCTCTTCCTTGCCATAATCCCTGGCCTTTGCATAGTCCTTTGCAGACACATCGTAAGGCGCCATGACTACTTCTCCGGGGTAAGTCCTGCCTTTGACTTCAATCTCCACCTTCATTCCGAATTTCAAGCTTGAAACCCCGTTCTCTGAGGATTCCACCACAAGCTGCGACGGATCTACAATTCTGATAAAAGTCTTGTTGGCATTGATGTATTCTCCGGCTTTTGTCTCATCAATAAAATCAATGATTCCAGAAACCGGGGATATGAGTTTGGACTTTTGGAGCTCGGTTCTCAAATTATTCAGCTTTACTTTTGACAACTCCACTTCTACTTCTGCTTGCTTTATTGCATATTTGTCCCCGCCGCCATTAATTTGGTATTCGGTCTTCAGCTTTTCCAATTGTATCTCTGCTTTGCGCAGCTCCAGGTCCTGTACCTTGATTTCATTTTCCAGGCTTCCAGAATCCAGCTCTGCCAGCAGGTCTCCCTTTTTGACAGTGATGTCCTCTTTCCCGTCATTGTTTCTTGAGGGGTCTTCATCTCTTTTTTGTTCGTTATGGTTTGTCCTCACATTGCTTCCTGTCTTTACATAGATTCCTTTGAGATAGCCTCCTCTGAATTGAAAACCCAGGTTGGTTTGCTGTGAGGATACGAAATAGCCAGTGGCTGAGACCCGGTTATCAATCGTACCTTTTTTTATCTCAATGGTATTATAGGTTACTTTTTCAGGCTCTTTTAATGGAGGCGCCAGCGCAGCCTCTTCCTTTGGCACGAAGGCACAGCCTGCTAACAGGTTGATGACCCCTGTACTAAGAATTATAAGTGCTATTTTTCTCATACAATCCTTCATCTCATTCTTTTTTGTTTTCATTAGGGGGAGTTCACCTGCAGGCCCGGTACATGTGTGATTTCGGGCCTGCAGGCAATTATAAGGAGTAAGAATCTATCCGATAAATTCGTGATAGCAATATTCTGTTTTAGCATATTGTTGTCACGATGGAACTTTGGTAATTGAAGAGTCAAACTCTAATTATTTGAATTTTTCAAGGTCAATCTTTATTCTGATTTTCTTTTCTCCAGTCATCCAATTGTTTTTGTACAATACTCACCAACTTATCGACGCCTTTCTTCTTCTGATCGTCAATATATCTTTCGATGTCATTGCCGGTGAACTGCCCCATTCGGATACGTTCTTCAATGCTTGTAAAGGTAGATCGCCTATATTGGGCTATATCCTCAACTAATTGAGTATCAATCCTGAGACCTGTATGTGGTGCATACCTGACATTTCCCTTTAGGGTGTCCTTATATCTTTTCCCAAAATCGGGCGCATTTGGTACCCGAGTCCGTTCCAGGTCAGAATTCCTGAATGTTCCCGACCCGATCCAATTCCAGTAAGCATAGTCCTCCATCCCCGCATTTTTGGGGATATCAAACTGATCTCCATACAGCACATAGTTTTTACCTTGAATACCATACATCAAAAGGTCGTAGTTTTCCTGGTTTGATTGGAGCCATTCAATAAAAGCCAACACCCGTTCCGGGTTTTCAGACCTGGAGCTTATGACTACACCGCCGTCGAAAGAGTATCCTTTTTGGGTAGGCTTGCCGGAATAAAGCGGATAAAATCTGAAACTATGGTCTGTGTAAGAATAATCAACTTCCAAACTTGTAAATAAAAGTTCATAAGCCCCGTTTCCAATATGGGCGGCATATCTTCCAGGTATATAATAGACTTTTTCTTCTGAATAATAACCGCAATCTTTCCATCGTTTCAATGTTTCTATGGCTTTACAGTATTCAGGGGTTTGCTCCCATGCCACGACTTTTGTTTCAGGATCATCCCATCTGTAAACCAGTCCCAGTTCATTATCAAGAACTACATACCCCATGGACTCTGCAAAAAGATTCAATGCGGTGTCGTAATAGAAACCGCGCGGGCCCGACTGAGTATTATCCATGTACAAGGGAATGATCCCCGGTTCCTTTTCTTTAACAGTTCTTAAAAAGACTTCCAGATCATCGAAGCTTTTTATCTCCGGGATATTATACTTATTCATAAGGTCTTCCCGTACTATGGCACAGCGGAGATTAGCATTCGGCAAATAGTTTGGAACTGCAAGCAGCTTGTTGTTCACTGTAATCGAGTTTAAATCTTCCTTTGTAAATTTTTTATAGTAATTCGGAGCCACTTTGGGGAATAACTCCTTCAAATCCAAAACAAACCCATCCTTTTCAAGCTTCTGCAGGTCTTTGTAGCTCAAGCCGGTTTCAGTACAAAAGGCATCGCATCTTGTATCCGAGTTCATTGCTGCCTTGACGGTATCATAGATCCCTGTCGTTTTATTACTCCATTTGAAATCCAGCCTTACATTCAAATCCTTCTTTGCCCTTTTTTCCAGTTCCGCAAGAACATTGCTATCTCCGCTCTGATTCCCTGCAAAGCCGAATGTCAGTGTGACTTCCTTTAATGGATTTCCTTCGGCATCAACATTGTACTTTTCACTGTTTATCGATTTATCGGCCCCAGTAGAGCATGCTGTCAGAAATACCGTTGCCAAAGACAGTACTACTGCCAGTAACAATTTAAGAATTGAATCCCTCATCATTTTTTCCACCATCCTTTATCAAAGTTCTTATTAATTTTCACTCATCCGTTTCATCAACCAACTTCTTCATGAGATGATCCAACTCAACCGAAAGCTTTACAATCTTCTCTAATGAAGACACGCCTTCTTGAAAAAGCAGATCGTTAATTCTGCTATGCAGTTGATCGATTTCTTGTTTTAATACCGATTTTCTATCCATACCGCGATCATCCCTGAATATTATTTTTACCCATCCCGGCGTTCCCCCTGCTCGGAATAGTTTTATATTACACTCTCGATTTCTCTCTTTGAAGTAGAGATTTTTTGGGTGATAGGTGTAATTTTTTCGGCATTTGAATTTCTACCCTTTTTCGAATTGCAATTTGGATAAAAGTTCATTACACTTGAATCATGGTGAACTATTCCAAATCCCTTTGACGAGGTTGCATAGCCATGGAATATGCAGGAAAGGTGCTCTCAAAGCTCAGAGAAACAACGATATTAAGAACCTTGTTCAACAAATTCCTTGCAATGAAACTGCGGTCCAAATTCATTGTCTCCTTTTTCCTGCTTGTCATCATTCCTTTCATAGCTCTTGGAGTTACCACCTACCAGTCCTCAGAGAAAACCATCCGTAATAATGTGTCTTCACTGGCTCAGAAAAACATCACAAAAATAAGTTCCAATATCGATTATTACCTATCCGATATTCAGTCCTCTACTAACATTCTGGTTACCCACCAGGGGCTCAGGGATTATTATAAGGAATTGACAAAGCTATCCTCTAGGGATTCCGATAAAAATTTCAAGAATCTCGCGGTACAGAATGACAGCTATAAAATCATCACGAACATCATCAGCATGAAGCAAGAAAAGCTTTCAGGGATCTACTTTGCCGATCCAAACGGAATTTTCTTGCTGCATCCCCAGTATTCCTATTTCATCTCTGAGAATAATCAGCTTGATGAGCGCTGGTATAAAGAAACCTTCAACACATCAGGAAATAAACTCGTTGCAAATCCATCCTTTATTCTGGGCAAATCTGGCAAGCCCCGACAGGTGATCACAATATCACAGGCTGTCAAAGAAGCTGCTTCGAACAAATCCCTGGGCGTTTTACGGGTTGATTTGAATTATGAGGGCTTTTCCAATCTGATTCAGATGGATTTTGACGATAGTTTTAAGAACAGTACTCTTTTAGTACTGGACGACCATCTTGCCCAGGTGTACTGCAATACTCCCAATATTGATATTTGCAAACTTAATCTCCTCCCCCAAATGAAAAACAGCAGTGGTACACTGCTCTATAACCCGGATGGAAAAGAAATGCTCATCTCCTATGTTACTTCCAGCTATACTCATTGGAAGGTAATCAGCATTATTCCTTCCAATGAAGTTTTAAAGGATCTGATCGTTATCAAATATATCATCATTTTTGCTACCTTCGTGTGTACCCTGTTGATCCTATTCTTCTCGTCCATAATATCCTCAGTGTTTTTAAAGCCGGTTAATCAGCTTGCAGCCGCAATGGGAGAGATAGAAAAAGGAGACTTTTCAACCCGGGTGAGCATAAAAAGCCAGGATGAAACCCGGTACCTGGCAGACAGCTTTAATAAAATGGCTGCCAATATTGAAAATCTTATCAGCAAAGTATACCATGCAGAGTTAAAACAACGGGACGCCGAGCTGCAGTCCCTGCAAAGCCAGATCAACCCGCACTTCCTTTATAATACGCTGGAATCCATCCGCGGAGTTGCTCTTTCTAATAAGATTGAAAGCATCGCATCCATGGCCAAGTCCTTATCCCAGCTTTTCAGGTACAGTATCAGCCAGGTCCATCTTGTCGAGCTGAAGGATGAGCTTCAGCACCTCCAAAACTATATCTCCATCCAGAATTTCAGACATGATGACAAATTTGAACTTGACTTGGATGTGTCCGAGGAGCTGCACAAATACGCAATTTTGAAACTTTCCCTCCAACCCATTGTGGAAAATTCAATCAAGCACGGACTTGAGATGCAACTGGGCAAAGGAAAGATAGAGATTAAGGCTTTTTTGTCCGACAACCGGATCACGCTCATCATCAAGGACAATGGAAAAGGTATTCCCAAAGAAAAGGTAGACGTGATGAACAAACAGCTTTCTAACAACTCAGAGCCGACTGCAAATAAAGCCGAACCCTATCATTCCGGGGGACTTGGACTGCACAATGTGAATTCAAGGCTTAAACTGCATTTCGGGAAGGAATTCGGGCTGAGATTTTTTGAGTGTGATTCCGGCGCTGCTGTGGAGATTATTTATCCTGCTGTTGAATGGGAAGATCTGTAAAGGAGGATATTCAAGTGGAGTTGAAAGTAATTGTTGCCGATGATGAAAAGTGGGTCCGGGCTGCCATAGTCAATACCATCCCTTTTGAAAGACTTGGATTAACCCTTGTGTCTGAAGCATCCAATGGAATTGAAGCACTAGCGTTGTGCAAGCAGCATCAACCAGACATCCTGCTCACAGATATTATGATGCCAGGCTTCAACGGCATTGAACTGATTGAGCAGCTTAAGGAGTTCCTTCCGGAGATTAAGATTATTATCATCAGCGGCTACAGCGACTTTGAATATGCTAAAAAGGCCTTAAAGCACGGTGTTTCCGAATATGTACTTAAGCCTGTAGATGAGGCTGAGATTACAAAAGCCTTGTCCAATATTAAAAATGCACTCCTCAATGAAAGAAAGCGCAGGGAAGAGGAGGAATTTTTCAAATCTGCATACAGGAAGCATGCACTGCCTTCTGCTTATGAAAAATTCTTAAATGAGATTATTATTGAAAATACACTGACCTTAGAGAATATAAAAAGTAAATTGCATTCCTTCCAAATCCGCTTTGACAGCCAGTACTTCAGCGTATTCTGCTTTTCGCCCTATACCCCTGCATCCTTGAACAACAGCCAAAGTTCTTATTACAAAAAAATAACCCGAAGGGTCATGCAAAGGTATCTGAAGGGAATCACTTTTCCGAAAACCGGAACTTCAACGGAGTTGATAACAATAGTGAATCATCCCATGCCCGAGCTGCCTCAAAATTACAATAAAATACTATCATTATGTCAACGGATTTATGAAAAAAGGTTTAGGGATAAAATCTCCGTGGGCATCAGTACATCTTCACGGCAGCTTACAAAACTTCCTATTCTTTATAAACAGGCCTTGGACGCACTCTCCCGGAGATTCTGGGATCCCGAGGATCAGATTTTTTATTTTCCCGCATTCCATCAAGGTCAGGAAATCCGCTTTTCACTCAATGAAAGTGATTTGAACGGCATCCTTCTCGGCATCAAGGTATCAAACTGCAATCCTGCTTTCGACTATCTAGACAGCTTATATTCATCCTTTACAGAAAAAAAGTGCTACAACCCGGATGAGATCAAGGAATTTTTCTGGCTCTTTATTCTGAACCTGTTGAATCATCTGAACTTAAACCTTTCATTTATTGAGCTCGAAAAGGCCAACAATAAAGGTGTTCATCCTTATGACGCCCTTAGATCAATCACCACCCTGAACTCTCTGCTTTCGAATACAAAGGATATGATCCAACGAATCAGCATGCATTATTTGGACAAAAACCCCATAGAAAATGAAGACATTATTGGCACGGCAAAAAAGATTATTGATGAGAATTACTTCAGTGATATTAGCCTTGACTTTATTGCAAACCATCTTCACTTTAATGCGGCTTACTTCAGCGAATACTTCAAAAAGGAAACAGGAATGAGCTTTATTGACTACAAGACTTCCGTAAGAATTGAGAATGCAAAAAAACTATTATGCACCACGGCTCTCAATGTGAATGAAATCAGCAGCAAAGTCGGGTTCAATGACCCGAAATACTTCAGCAAGCTTTTTAAAAAGATCACAGGAATGACCCTCCAGGATTACCGGAAGTCTCAAGAGGGATGAATATTAAAAGCCAGGTATAAAAATAAACCTGGCTTTTGTCTAAGTTTCATTTTAGCACATAACCTTTTTCATCATCATTGCATCTAAGAAGGTCTTCACCTCATCTCTAAATCTGTTTTGAAACAAAAGTCTTATTTGATCCTTATTCCTGAGATCCAGGCACAACCTGAAGGTATCATTCTCAGGAATTGGCTCTTGTAATGTATTCTCAATCCTTGACAGCGGTATATAGGTGTAGACAATGCCGTACCTAGAAAAACCGTCACTTGTATCCTGAAGGAGGATGTACTCTTCTTCTGTCAAAATGCTGAGGTGCATGGGAGCAACTGTTTTAAACAAGCTCTTTCCGAAAACCCTCAATCTTTCTTCCTTGATTTCCGTTTGAACCATCATTTGAATCACTTTACCTCCAGGCCTCAGGCTCCCCTTGCCGTAGCTCATGAACTTGTAATTTACTTTACTCAGGTAATCGAACTTTTCTTTCTCCGACTTTTCAACCAGGGTTAAGGAAGAGCTGATATAACTGCTTCTTATAGCTTCAACAATATTATTCATGTACTCAATTGCAACCGTATTGAACTCAAATTTCTTGTGTACAGGTTTATCGTCAATAATCCCCCCAATTTTCAGCCATGAATTCAATAGTACGGTGCCTTTTTCAATAAAATTTATCTTTTCAAAAGGGAAAACAAGAATGTCCGCCTGCTTTTTGATCTTTTCCACGAAACACAAGCTTTTCTCCCATAGGTAAATCACCATCGCGTTGTATTTTTTTAATCCAAATCCGGCTGGCGGAATAAAAACCATATAGGGAAAGTTTGGTGTATCCATGATCTCTTCATGGATATAGTTTGTAAAAAATTGTGGTAGTTCCTCCTTGGACTTGATTACTTTAGGCCAGCTTGCCATTGTCTTAACGGATGACATGATGTACTCCCCCTTTATTTATTTATTTTCAAACTTGTATTTGGTTGCTCTTATTGGTTATATTTTCATAATTATCTTTTCTTAATGCTATTTCTTTTAAGAAAGCGACTGACACTACCAGGACGATCGCAACAATCGCAGATGCAATAAAAGCGTTATGAACCGCCCTATTAACGATTTCTACAGTCACAGATGAACCCGCTGCAGAAATATCCCCTGAAGTGCTTGATATCGAAGAAGCAGTATCTGCAGGATGGTTTATACCTTTCAAGCCTTCAATTGGATATACAGATTCATTATGAATATATATAGAAACAATAGCCCCTAGTACTGCGGTCCCTATCGTTCCGCCAACATTCCTTACAAACTGGATAATCGACGTAACAAATCCGATTTGGCTATGAGGGAAAGCATTCTGGGAGGCAAGATCAAACACCGGCATTGTCATTCCCAGGCCAATCCCTAAGATCATCATATTCAAAATAATTTGGTATAAATCCGTATCGGGACCTATGGCAAGGAACATGAAAGTACCTGTGAAGATCAGGACACAAGCAACTACTGCAAACATTTTATACCGGCCTGTTTTAGTTATCAGCAAACCGGTAGCTGCACCGGCAGCCAGCAGGCTTAGCATCATCGGCATGATATATGCACCTGAGGCGGCTGGACTGATCCCTTTAACATTTTGCAGGAATAAGGGTACGAGCATGATAATTCCAAAATTGATGTTGCTTACCAGGAAAACGCAGAGGATAGAAACACCCAATATCGGATTCTTAAAGGCAGACAGTGCGAATATGGGATCTTTAGCTTTTGATTCTATCCATAGAAAAAGCATAAACATTACAACAGAGACCAAAAGCATGCTGACCCCTTGGACTGAGAACCAGTTAAAGTATTTTCCTGAGAGAGAAAGGTATAAAATGAATGGTCCTGCAGCAAACACAAAAGAAATGATTCCTCCGATATCCAGAACCTTTTTTTCATGTTCTTGAATTGAATTCGGCAGGATCATGATGACTAGCAGGAAAGCAAGGAAACCCAGGGGCAGGTTGATGAAGAATATCCAACGCCATCCGATATGATCCGTGATAATCCCGCCCAATCCGGGTCCCAGAATGCTCGAAAGACCAAATACCGAAACTACCATTCCCATATATTTTGATCTTTCTGCTGGCGGGAATAACTCTGCAACGATGATAAATGAATTTGCGATCAGTGTCCCCCCTCCAATTCCCTGAAGGCCTCTGAACACGATGAGCTGTATCATATTGGAGGATAATCCGCATAGAACAGAAGCCGTAATGAAAGTCACTAATCCGATTCCGAAAGCCAGCTTTTTTCCATAGGCGTCGGAAACTTTTCCAAGAATAGGGATCGCGATGGTTGAACAAAGCATGTAGATTGAGAACGGGAATGAATAGAGTTCAAGGCCATTTAATTCAGATATTATTTTTGGCATTGCCGTGCTGGTAATGGTATTGTCCAGGGAACTGATGAATATGCTCAGCATTACACCCGCCATAACAAGTGCGACGTTGCTCTTCTTCAAAGAATGTGCTGTCATTGTCTTTTCACTCCCTTAAACTTTCCCAGGATTGCAGTAACTGTCAGCAGCGCAGATGCCAGCTGTTCGGTTTCACTTGCATTCAAGGCTGCCAGCTTCTCTACCACTGCTTTTCTCATCATTGCAAAATGTTCCCTGATTAATGCTCTTCCCTTGGATGTAAGCGCGATTTTGATGACTCTTCGGTCCGCCGGTTCAGGAACTCTTTCAATATAGTCCTTGCTTATCAAACGATCCGTTAGTGTAGTCAGATACGGTTTGGAAATATTCATGGCTTTGGAAACGCCCGTCATAGGGACAGCATATTCAACTGAATCTAAACAGGCCAAAATCTCATAATGTGCTCTTCCCAGATCGGCATCCGTATTAAAATCATCAAGGTTGATGACCGTGCTGTGAAGCAGCGGCAGCAACTGAATCAGGTTTCCAGCCAGGCTATCCATAATACTTGAATTCATTGATGTTCCCCCATGTAAATCATTTTGTTAGTTAATCTAATATTTTTATTATTTAATAGTTAGATTATAAAACAATTAGTTATGTTAATCAATATTTACCAAAAAAAATATACTTTTTATATTATTTTATAATTTGATATCCAGATTGCTATACGGTATGAGTATTTGGAGTTAATGAAAGCATCCTAAACTCCCTCAGAAAGTACGTATTCAGTCGTCGGAAGGTACTATTTGCATTTATTAGTAGTTATAGCGTGTATGTTTCATGAGTTCTTCCTGTACATTCTTCCGGTCGATGATCTTCTCAATGGGATAAATTTTCTTATCAAGAACTTCTCCATTGGTTATTTTAATACAAGATTCCATCAACATCGGGCCGAGCAGCGGAGTATACTCGATAGAGCAATTCATTTTCCCGCTCGCGATAGCTTCAAGGGCTTCTTTTTCAGCGTCAACTCCAATAATGATAATGTCTTTGCCGGGCTTCAGGCCAGCCTTTTCAATCGCCTCAAGCGCGCCAAGCGCCATAAAATCGTTGCTTGCATACAATGCATGTATTTTCTTACGTTTCTTCAGGAATTTTTCCATAATTTCTTGACCCTTCATACGGGAGAACACACCTTCCGCGGAATCAATGATCTTAAGTTTACTATTCTCCTGAATACCTTGTCTGAAGCCCTTCGAGCGTTCCTCCGAGGGGATTGATCCGATAGTTCCCTGTAGTTCAACAATTTTGATCACTTCATCAGTGCGTCCATTCTCAACCACGAAATCCATAAGCCATTCAGCAGCTTTCTGGCCTTGCCCATGGAAGTCGGACGCGATAAAGCCGGAGTAAAGTGAATCATCAACCGTATCAATCTTACGGTCTATAATAATCACAGGGATATTGGCAGCTTTCATCTCCCTCAAAATGTCTTCGTATCCTCTTGTAGTGCAGGGATATAAGCCAATCACATCAACGTTTGCTGCAATGAATTTACGAAGCTGCTTGATCTGAAGGTCCTGTTTTCCTTGTGCGTCATAGAATTCAAGGTTAACATTCCAATCCTTCGCAGCTTCCTGGATACTCATGTACAGGGCGTGCCCCCAACTCCATGCGCCATACCCTTGAGAGTATCCAAGGGTGAGTTTCTTAGCAGCCCACAGATTGCCTTTCCCGCTGATATCCTGACGGCAAGAAGCTTCCAGAACCGAGGAGGAATCAGTTTTTCCAGGGGATGTTGGAATGTTATTTGCAGCGCCGCAGCAGGCAGTAAATATAGTGAGGAACAAGCTTGCCATGATAAAGCATGCTGCCTTTACGAACTTTGTCATCAGCCCTTCTCACCTCTTATCTGCATATTGTTATTTACACTCCCCATAACAAATAGCGTTCTATTGAAGTTAATAAATTTGCCGTCTTTATCCCGCTGTGCTGCTCTTGCTTTAAATAGGTTCAACAAAGGTCAGCAATCGACGATATCAGTTTAGTATTCTTAGAAAATAAAGTAAATTAATTTTCTTTGTAAATCGGTTTGTTTTTTTATGAACTACCCAAGAGTTTATTGATAAAACTAAAGCTTTGATATCCGATGATTAAAATAAGTTACAGTCTTTCAAAAAAATTAACCAGTTTTAACAATATTTAAATAAAAAGAGGGGACAATTCTGTACTCTTTGCATCACAGTGTAAAAAGTACGGAACTGTTCCCTCTTCTTTCATTGTATCATTCAATATCCATGGTCTATCTCTTTTTTTCTTGAAACGTTTTACTGCTTACCGGCCTGCGTTTCAGTTTTACTGCTTACCGGCCTGCGTTTCACTGGTTTAGTCGGCCGCTTGGACGAAGTTCTCCTTCCGTCGATGATCTTTCCCTCATACATCGATTTCTCCTGCATGGTGATATTCAATGCTTTTGCATATTTTTTCACCAGTTCCAATTCTCTTTCCGAGACAATGGAGATCGATGTTCCCGAATTTCCCTTCCTGCCTGTCCGGCCTGCCCGATGAAGGTAGTCCTTTGGGTCTTCCGGAAGATTCAGGTTGAAAATATGAGTGACTCCTTCAATATCCAATCCACGCGCCGCAAGATCCGAGGCAACCAGAAGCTGCAGCTTCCCAGCCCTGAAATCGTCCATGACTTTTTTCCGGTCCAATTTTCGGCTTGTCCCATGGATGCTTTCCGCCTTCAACCCATGGTATTGAAGCTTGGAAGCAGAGATTTCAGTCTCATTTCCCTGGTTATTGACAAATACAATCGCCCTCTGAGGATTGATGATTCGGACCAGTTTTCTCAGTACTTCAAGCTTGTCCCTTTGTTCCGAAAGAAAATATATATGGTCAATCGTTTCCGGTATTGAAGTTCGTTCTTCTGCTTTTATAAATTCCGGCTCTTTCATGATTTCATTTCCGCGGGTCAAAGTCTCTCCGGAAATGCTGGCGGAAAACATCAGCAGCTGCCGTTCCCGCAAAGTGCTTTTGATGACTGCTCTGACATTCTCCAGGTTGCTCTCATCTGTCAGCCTGTCTGCCTCATCGATGATGATGGTCTTAATAGTGTGGGCAGAAATCTTCTTTTTTTTGATCAGCTCCAGTATTCGGCCGGCCGAACCTACGATAATATGCGGTTTTTCCTTAAGCTTCTCAATCTGTCGGTCAATATTCACGTTCCCGATGATGGGTGCCCCTGTGATCTTAATTTCAGAATTCAGGGACAACCTTTCAATCTGTCTCAGAATCTGAATCGCCAACTCATGAGTAGGCACCAGGACGATTGCCTGCATTTCTTTTGCAGCTGCATTCAGCTTCTCATATAAGGGAAGCAGGTAAGCCAGCGTTTTTCCTGTTCCTGTCTCGGACTGGGCGATGATGTCCTTATTCTTCATCGCATCAGGAATGACTTTTTGTTGTATCTCCGTAGGGATTGTAATATTTTCTTTTTTCAGAGCACTGACCAAAGCGGGGCTTAAACCCAGAGCTTCGAATGTTTCTATCATCACTGTCTTTCTCCTTTTTTGTTCTTCTCTATTTCTTCAGCGAGTTCATTTAAGTATGTCCATCGTTCTATCGCTGTATCCAGCTGAATTTCAAGCTGTTCCTTCTTTGACAGGAGCTCCTGCAGGCGTTGGAAATCGCTGGCGGCATTACTGATCTCAGTTTCTACAGTTTTCAAATTTGTCTCCAGACCGGCAATAATTTCGTCAATCTGTTCAAACTCTTTTTGTTCCTTGTAAGAAAATTTCAAGGGTTTATTTTTTATAGTTTCCGGTTTTGCATTGTTTTTATCCGCAGTGACCTTTGTTGAGCAGCTCTGAGTTTCCTTTTCCTGTTTTTGAAACCAGTCATTATAGTCTGAATAATTTCCCGCATACTGACGGATTTCCCCTTTACTTTCAAAGGAGAAAATCTTCTCCACCACCCGGTCCAGGAAATATCGGTCATGAGAAACCACAATCACAACCCCCGGGAACTCATCCAGATAACTTTCAAGAATGGTCAAGGTTTGAATATCCAGATCGTTGGTCGGTTCATCCAGCATGAGAATGTTCGGCGCTCCCATCAACACCCTTAATAAATACAGCCGCCTTTTTTCCCCTCCGGACAGCTTAGAAACAGGAGTCCACTGAACACTCGGAGGGAACAAAAACCGTTCGAGCATCTGGGAAGCGCTGATGGTTCCGGTCTTTGTCGCCAAAAACTCGGCTTCTTCCCTGACATAGTCGATCACCCTCAGACTATGATCCATATCCTCGTTTTCCTGCGAAAAGTAGCCGATTTTTACAGTTTCTCCAATAACTACCCGACCAGTATCCGGCATCAGCTTACCGGCGATAATTTTCATCAGGGTTGATTTTCCGCTGCCGTTGGGACCAATAATGCCTACCCGGTCGTCCCTTAAAAAGATATAGCTGAAGTCTCGAATCAGTTCACCACAGGGGAAGCTCTTATGAATATGTTCCAATTCAATGACGGTCTTCCCTAATCGGGCAGAGCCGACCTGAATTTCAATATTTCCGTTGTCCATGGGAGCCTGTTGATCCTGAAGCTTTTCAAACCGTTCTATCCTTGCCTTTTGTTTGGTTGAGCGCGCCTTTGCTCCCCTGCGGATCCATTCCAGTTCCGAACGAAGCAGGCTCTGTCTTTTCCTCTCTGAGGATGCTTCCAGTTCCTCTCTTTCAGCCTTCATCTCCAGATATTTCGAGTAATTGGCCTGATAACTGTATAATTTCGCCTGATCCAGTTCAATCATTCGGTTGGCAACCCGGTCCAGAAAGTACCGGTCGTGAGTAACCATCAACAAAGCCCCTTTTCGCTTGTTCAGATAGTTTTCAAGCCAATCTACCGTATCATTATCAATGTGGTTGGTGGGCTCATCCAATATCAGAAGATCCGCAGGGCTGATCAATGCGCCAGCCATCGCTACCCTTTTTCTTTGCCCCCCGGACAGTTTGCTCACATCTGCCTGAAAGTCAGTAATCCCTAATCTGGTAAGTATATTCTTTGCCTCGGTTTCTATGGTCCAGGCTTCCATGCTGTCCATTTGCTGTGTCAGCCTCAATAGTTCTTTTTCGAGAATGGCATTCCCTGGCTGCTCGTCAACTTTTTGAAGTACATTCTCATACTCCCTTAAGAGCTTCATTTCCGTAGAATTGCCTTTAAAGACTTGCTGCAGCACAGTAATCCCATTTTCAAAGTCAGGACTCTGAGGCAGATATTCTATTTTTACGCTGTTTGCAACAATAATCCTGCCGGTATCAGAAACTTCTATTCCTGCAAGCACTTTAAGCAGTGTAGATTTCCCGGTACCGTTGACCCCGATGAGACCGATTTTCTCCCCTTCATTGATTCCCAGGGATATCTCATCAAATAATACTTTCTCGCTATAGCTTTTTGAGATTTTTTCTGCCGACAATATATTCAAAGTCTTTTCCTCATGTCTATATTTTTTATATGCATCTAAGCCGTCTTTGTTAAACTCCTCTGTTTGCTTTTTTATTATACCGCAAAAATCATAACCATCATATCAGAGTATTTCCCTTGAGACAACCACAGACATGCTTTCTTCTGAAAGTTCAAACATTCTTATCATTTGCGACGTTTTCAAATTTGTCGAAATATTTTGACTTTATCCCATTTTGCCCTAAATTAAATTATTTTCGGGAAATGTTTCAAATCAATCGACTTTATATGGTATAATTTGGTAAAAAGAGATAAAAACCTTTGTATGACCGGAGATTTCTTATTTATTTGTGTAGAAATAGGGGGAATTGAAAATGAAGATCAAAGAGGGCTTCATGCTCCGCGAGATTGCGGACTCATGGGTTGTAGTTCCTGTCGGCAAAAGAGTCGTTGAATTTAACGGCCTCATATCACTTAGCGAGAGCGGTGCTTTACTCTGGCAAAAACTGGAAAACGGAGCTGCCGAAGAAGACCTGCTCAAGTCTATGCTTCATGAATACGAGATTGAAGAAGATGCAGCACTAGCGGATATCCGTGATTTCATCCGCACATTGGATGAGAAGGGGTTATTCGAGTAATGGGTACATCATGGGTACAGCTAAGCGAAACACTGACCGGACGGGCAAAGGAAAAAAGAATCCCTCTCATGGGGCAATTCGAACTCACCTCCCGATGCAACCTGCAATGCAAAATGTGCTATGTAAACAATTCTGCCAGTGATATTCAAGCCATTTCCAGAGAACGTTCAGCCAAAGAATGGATACAGCTTGCCGAAGATGCGGGCCGAGCAGGAATGCTATATCTTCTTTTAACCGGCGGAGAGGTGTTCCTTCGTCAAGACTTCCGAGAGATATACGGCGAGATCTCATTAATGGGCTTCAATACGCATATTTACACCAACGGAACCCTGATTACACCTGAAATTGCAAGCTGGCTTGGTCAGAGGCCGCCTTCTCAGATAGAAATATCCCTTTACGGAATGTCCCCTGATACTTATGGAAAAGTAAGCGGATTCACTTGGGGCTATGAACGAGCACTTCGGGGAATAGACCTCCTCCGGTCCCAAGGCATCAATCTCAAACTTCGGATGACCCTGGTCCAGGGAAACATCCATGATTCGGAAAGATTTGCAGAGTTCGCCCAGGAGCGTGGCCTGGAATTTGGTTATGTCAAATATATCTCTCCTCGAAGAGAGGGTTGCAATACCTATCCTGAAGCAGAAAGGCTTTCACCGGAATTGCTCGCTGAATTCGAGATGAATCTGGATAAGCATTTTGGTTTTGAGGAACCGAAACAATTTGAGCATTTCGCGCTCGGGAAAGCATTGGATGCTTCACCGTTTGATGAATGGAATGTTGAAAGCTGCGATCCGTTTTACTGCACCGCAGGCAAGTGCTCTTTTTGGAGCACATGGGATGGAAAACTTACTCCGTGTTCTTTGCTGGACAGCCCTGCTGCCTTTCCTTTTGAGAATGGGTTTTTAAAAGCCTGGTCGGCTTTACAGGCGCTTTGTTCGTCTATTCCAGTCTGCGGGAAATGCAGTGAGTGTCCTCTGTTGCAGGAATGCTGGACATGTCCAGCCAGACTCAAGAACGAAACAGGATTTTTCGACAAACCTGCACCATACCTTTGTGAATTGGCACAGCGGATTCATGGAAATCTTAAGGCTGCCCAAAAGCTTTAATTTACCAATTTATTTGCTGCGTTTAATGAAATTATTGTACGCAAAGGAGGTGATATCCAATGAAGAAGTATATCAAGCCTGCTGTTGAATTAATAGAGTTAAGACCGGAAGAAGGCATCGCCTGCAATGGTTCCGGCGGAAACGGCGGCGGTGATAAAGGAGGTAACAGCAAACCCAAAAGAAATTGTTCTTCCGGTCGTCAAAAGTGTGAAAGACCAGCCAGTATCTTTAGATAATCCATCTGAAAGTTATCTTTACCTGGCTTCAGGCAGCCTGCTGCATTGATTGCCATGGAAGCATTTATAAGCCTGTCCTTCACAGACAGGCTTATAAACTTGTTTTTAATAAAGGAGGAAATACTCAACCATGCTGCGGTTTGATATTGCAGGGATTCTGATGGAAGTCGAGTCAGAAAACAGACTTCTATTCGAACAAATGAATTTATTCCAATCACGGCGCAGAAGCGCCCCGGATATCCGAATAAGCCTTCACAGTTGTGAAAGGATAGACAAACCTCAAGGTGAAGTTATTATTGAGGATGAAGTTATCTGGGTAAAGGATTCCGCTCAAGATTCCCACTATTCAATATTTTTCATGAATGAAGTCTCAAGAAGAACCGTTGCAAAACTTAAAGTAAATAAGGACTGGAGCAATGCCTCTATTACCTGTATAAAAGATAGCCCTGGAGGAGAATCTGCAATTGCAGGCCTTTTAGGAAGCATTCTTGTAAGGAACCGAATTCTGTATCATGACGGTTTTGTAATTCATGCTTCTGCCGTTGAGCGGGATAACAAATCAATATTATTCTCTGCGCCATCCGGAACAGGAAAATCTACGCATGCCAGAACATGGGAAAAGTACGGGAATGCCCGGGTATTGAATGATGACTGTCCTGCGGTCAGGATTCTTGAGAATATTCCCATTGTATTCGGTACCCCCTGGAGCGGCTCTACTGACAAATTTATCAATGCTTCTGCCCCGCTCTCAGCGATTGTCATTTTAGAGCAAGCCCCGGAGAATGCCATCTTCACGCTATCAAAATCAGAAGCTTTCCTGCACTTAATGCCCCGGTGTTTCCTTCCCTATTTCGATCGAGATTTGCTGAACACAGCAATAGGTCATCTTGAAAGGGTAATCTCCTCGGTTCCTGTGTATAAGCTGAAATGCAAACCGGATCGAGCAGCAATGGAGTTGGTATATCAATGTGTGCGTTGAAAAAAGTAAAAGCCGAATTGATGATGCCTCTGGTAAAGGATATCCTGAAATCAGGCGGAAGTACTCGAATTACGGTAACTGGCATGAGTATGGTTCCTTTTCTGCGTGAAAACATCGATAGTGTTGAACTTTCACCAATAAGCTTTGAAATGATATCCCTTGGTGATATTGTCATGGTTTTAAGAGACACAGGAGAATATGTCCTTCATCGCGTTCTCAGGAAGGAAAAGGACTGTTTTTTCATGATCGGAGACGCTCAACACTGGATTGAAGGTCCTTTGCGTCCTGACCAACTGGTAGCGGGTGTAACGGCCGTTTGTCGGAGAAATACCCGTATTGATTGTTCAGCTACTGCCTGGCGGCTTCTTTCTATGCTTTGGATTTATATGCTGCCATTAAGGATTTCTTCATTTAAGCTTCGATCGTTTCTACACCGGAAACTATTCACAGCTGCAAGGAGGCATTCCGGATGAAACCATACATAAAAATATTGAAGTGGGTCATAGGACAATCTCGATCTTACATGTTTCCTGTTATTTTGATTACTGTTTTGGGAACTATTCTGTCTTTTTGTTATGTACTGACAGCGATCCTATCAAAAAATCTGATTGATGCCGCTGCAGAAAAGAACATTCATCAAGCCGTACAGGCGGCTTCCGCATTTTCAGTCATTATTTTGATGAAGGTGGGAATCCAGTCATCGGTTTCTATTTTGTCCGCCCGTACCTTTGAAAAGTTATCCAACAGTATCCGTCAGGGGCTTTTTTCCCGTATCATCCATTCTCAATGGTTGGATATCACTAAATATCACAGCGAAGATGTTCTTACACGTATGACCAGCGATGTTGGCATTTTATCCAACGGAATCGTCAACATCCTTCCGGGTATCGTTTCACTCGGCATACGGCTTCTGGCTGCACTTGCTGCTCTGCTGGCAATGGAACCGATGCTGGCTGTTCTAACCTTTGTTCTTGCTCCGTGTGCGATTTTACTCAGCCACTTTTTAGGCCAAAAATTCAAGGACTATCATATAAAAATTCAAGAATCCGAAGGACGTTATCGTACCTTCATTCAAGAGCAA
>JAOAAU010000062.1 GCA_026418695.1 Clostridia bacterium | reverse complement strand
AGATGTGTATAAGAGACAGCTATAGTTTATATAATGTATGGTGGTTATTATTCATTAATTTGGCAAGTACAGGCTTATTGCTTTTTGTGATAAAAAAAGAAGCTCATTGATCATATGTAGGGTATTTCTTTGAAGAAAACTGTCGATAACTTTTTATGAGATGCATTTGATGGAAAGTGAAAATCAAGGTAAAATTAGACTTTCCTATGCATTATAAAAAAAGAAGCCCATTGATAGGGCTTTCATTTTTTGGAGCCAACTGCGGGAATCGAACCCGCGACCTGCGCGTTACGAATGCGCTGCTCTACCGACTGAGCCAAGTTGGCATTCATTCATTTGTCCTGCAAAAAAATTATACTCCTAACTCCCTTTTAATTCAAGAGGTTTGCTCAAAGTGAAGCTACTTCCACCGGGCATAACTGATCAAGTTGTAGTCAATCTCATCCCCTTCCGGCGTAGCCAGTTGAAAAAGGATATGATCTTCAGGCTTTGTCGGCTTTATACTTTCCACAGGGATTGTCAAAACCTGCAGGCCATTACGTTGGGGTTTACCTATCACCACAACCTGATTTCCCATAGTGAGGACCTTTTTTACCTCAGCCTGCATTACTACAGTCTCAATCTTTTCGAAGGGACTTTTCATATCATATTGGATATCCTTACTCTCTTCAGCAATACCCAGATCATGAATAAAGTCATAATAAACGGATGCTGTCGGATAGGTAGTAAACAGCCGATGCATTCCAAAATGGATTCTGGTGGGAACATAGCTCCATCTTCCTGCTGAAACCGTACTATGCCAGTAGGATCTGTAGGCAGGTCTTTTCCATTCAGAGTTTGAATAAACAGACTCCCAAGCGATTTCCCGGCCCTTTTCCATTACCTCAAGCATCGGCTTGACCTCTGAAGGCATCGGCGGATTAAGAAAAGGTGGATCTTTAATATCCAATGGTGTATCCGGCTCCAGACTTTTTATTCTCTCCAGGGGGTCTCCTCCCTGGCTTGCAGTCTGTCCTCCCATAGTCTGAATTCTGGGATTCTCGTAGCTGCGAACCAGCATAAATGCAGCAACAAGTACCATAAGAAACAGTACCTGCAGCAATATCCTGTGGGATTTTATATGTTTCTCTTTATTATCTTCAAAAGGTTTTTTCATAATAAATTTCATGCTGTTCATTCCACCCGTAAGGTTTTACCAAACCAATTTAATAGTGTCCGATATTTGCTGATGCTCACGGCAACAGCTTAATATATTCTATACTCGATAGAAGGAACATATACCACCCTTTTCCCTTCTTACCATTTTCGACAATCCGACTTCATAATATTCAGAACCTATATAATTTAATCTATCTCCAATACACAAAAGCAAACTTAAGGAGTTAATACAACGAATGAACTTTATAGGCACATGCTTTTATTAATTCTAAATTCATAACAAACTGTACCGGGTACAACATATTGTTATGAGCATTTAGGTAATCTTCGCAGCGATAAAAAAGAAAAGCTGTATAGAAGGTTTACCTTCTATACAGCCTGGATATTCTGCAAATGAAAACTTATCGTTTTCCGTGATCAAAAGGTTCTCCTGCTGCTCTAGGCGCCTGAGAAGATTTTGAGAATATAACCAGTGCAATTAATGTAACAATATAGGGGAACACTTTCAGGATCAGACCCGGAATAGCGGCCAGTACAGGAACAACTTGCGATACATTGGCGATGGTACTTGCAAATCCGAAGAAGAAAGTCGCTCCAAGGATTCCCAATGGCTTCCACTGGCCGAAGATGAGTGCAGCAAGCGCCAGGAAGCCAAGCCCAGCTACATTCCCTGTAAATTCGCCGGAAAAAGTGACCAGCATTACAGCACCGCCAAGACCGGAAAAAGCACCTGATATCATTACTGCAATATACCGCACCTTATAAACGTTTACTCCCGCCGAGTCAGCCGCATGAGGATGTTCACCACAAGCCCTCAGCCTCAAACCGAAAGCTGTTTTATAGAGTACAAACGTACTGATGAGCAGAATCAGCAGTACTAACCAGGTACTTGCATACGTCTGAGTAAAGAATAGTTTACCGATTACCGGAATGGAAGAGAGAACAGGAATATCATTTCTTCCAAATCCGCTGATAATTCTGATATTGCCGCTTCCTGTAATATTTCTTGCGAGAAAGACAGTGAGAGCTCCGGCAATCATGTTGATTGCTGTACCACTGATTACCTGATTCGCATTCAGATTAATGCTTGCAAACGCATGCAGCAGAGAAAACAAAATTCCCGCGATCATTGCCGCAAGAAGACCGATCCATATCGCTGCATCGGGCAGAATTGGCTGTAATTTGAATATTGTCAATGCACCGGTGAAGGCTCCAACAATCATCAATCCGTCCAATCCTATATTTACAACTCCGCTGCGTTCTGAATACAGCCCGCCTAATGCGGTAATGAGCAGCGGAATGGTGAATGCAATAGCATAAGGAAAGATTTGTACAATTATATTCCACATACCGTTATTCACCCCTCTTTCTACGAATTATCCTATCAATGAACTTCTCGATCATTACGCTGGTTGCAGCAAAATAGATTATGGTTGCAATGATGGTATCCGCGATCTCCGGAGGAATATTGGTCATGGCATTCATAAAGCCCTTTCCGGAATACAAAAGTCCGAAAAATATTGCTGCTCCCAAAACTCCAAGAGGTGAATTGGCTCCAAGCAAGGATACGGCTATACCGTCCATTCCTTGAGAAGGCAATATACCAATCTGGATATTGGATGCATTCCCCACATATAGTGCAGCACCTCCAAGCCCGGCAAGTGCGCCTGAGATCATCATGGATAGTATAATACTGCGATTTACACTTACTCCCGCATATTCGGCAGCAAACCGGTTAAAGCCCACGGATTTCAGTTCATATCCCATGACAGTTTTATCGAGGATAAAGGAAATGACAATCACCGCAATCACTGCCAGAAGTATTCCAAGGTTGATATAGGAACCTCCGAAAAGGTCCGATAGCCATGCGACTTTCAAAGATGCATGATCAGAAATTTTTCGGGATTCGGTTTCAAGGAATTCGCCTTTGAAGTAAGCAGGCACCGTATAGTAAACCACCCAATAGCTGATCCAATTCATCATGATGGTTGAAACAACTTCATGAACATTAAATCTGGCTTTGAGAAATCCGGGAACCCACGCCCATAAAGCACCACCGAGAATGGCTGCGATCAGCATCAGCGTTAATAGAAGCGGTTTCGGTAAATTCAATGTAAGTCCTACTGCAGTGGCACAAAAACCTCCAAACAGCATTTGTCCGGCAGCTCCAACATTAAACATTCCCGTTTTGAATGCAAATGCAATGGAAAGCCCTGTAAGAATCAGGGGAGTTGAGGTTGCCAGGGTATTCCCGATACGTTCTATGCTCATGAGTCCGCCCTGGAAGAGAAAAGCATATCCAGCAAAAGGGTTATTCCCTGTCATAAGCATAAATAGTGCACCAGCCACCAAACCAAAAACAACAGCAAGTAAAGATACGGCTGTTTCTTTTTTAATTCCTTTGATTATTGGCAGTTTCAAGCGCTCTCCCCCTTTCTGACTCCGGCCATCATGAGACCAACTTCATTTTCATCGGTATCCGCTGCATTCACGATTCCGATAAGTTCCCCGTTATTGATAATTGCAATTCGGTCCGATAAATTCAAGATTTCGTCCAGTTCCAGTGATACCAGCAGTACCGCTTTGCCACTATCACGCTGTTCTACCAGACGTTTATGGATATATTCAATGGATCCGACGTCGAGTCCTCTTGTCGGCTGAACTGCGATTAAAACTTCCGGGTTCAACTCTACCTCACGCCCAACAATTGCCTTCTGCTGATTACCTCCGGATAGGGATCTCGCCATGGATTCAGCGCCTTTTCCAGCTCTCACATCAAAGTTCTTCATAATCTCTTCGGAATATTTCCGGATGGCTTCCCGGTTCAAGAGGCCGTTTTTTGAAAATGGCGGACGGTCGTAGATTTCAATGACCATATTGTCTTCTACCGTATAGTCCAGCACTAATCCCCTCTTCTGACGGTCCTCAGGGATGTGGGCTATTCCGGCATTGATTCTTGCACGTACCGGTTTGGTAGTAATCTCTTCGTCCCTTAAGAATATCTTTCCGGATTCAGCATGGCGCAATCCTGTGATGGCCTCCACAAGCTCGGACTGCCCATTCCCCTCTACTCCGGCGACTCCTAAAATCTCACCAGCTCGGACTTCCAGAGAAAAGTTCTTTAAGCCCAAGACCTTTCGGCTGTTTTGCACCGATAGATTCTCCACCTTTAAAATAACTTCGCCAGGCTCTTTTTCCTTTTTATCTACTTTAAAGGATACCTCGCGGCCTACCATCATTTCCGCCATCTTTGCTTCAGTGGTAGCTGCAACATCTACAGTTCCAATGAGTTTTCCTCTTCTTATGACGGTACAGCGGCTTGCTGCCGCTTTGATTTCCTTGAGTTTATGGGTAATGAGAATGATGGATTTCCCTTCAGATACCAGGTTTTTCATAATCTTAATCAAATCTTGGATTTCCTGAGGTGTTAAAACGGCTGTAGGTTCGTCAAAAATCAGGACTTCCGCATTTCTATAGAGCATCTTTAATATTTCCACACGCTGCTGCATGCCAACGGAAACATCTTCGATCTTCGCATAGGGGTCTACATTGAGTCCGTATTTTTCGGATAGTTTGGCAATACGATTTGCCGCCGATTTGATATCTACTGCAAGCCCTGATTTTGGTTCTACTCCGAGGATAATGTTTTCAGTAATCGTGAAGTTATGAACAAGCTTGAAGTGCTGGTGTACCATTCCAATACCCAGTTCATTGGCCACATTGGGATTGGAAATGCGTACATCCTTTCCGTACATGCGGATGGTGCCGCTGTCCGGCTGGTTCATCCCGAAAAGAATTCCCATGAGCGTTGACTTTCCTGCACCGTTTTCGCCAAGTAAAGCGTGAATTTCACCTTTTTTCAGGTTTAAGGTAATGTTGTCGTTTGCTACGATACCAGGGAATTCCTTACGTATGTTCAGCATCTCTACAACATATTCCATCCGATCTCCCCCTTGTATTCTATATATTCAACCTCTAACAGCCTTTGGAACACATACTTTCATTTTAGGCAAGCCGGTTCCCACCAACAAGGACATATGTCCTTATTAAAAAAAGAAACCGTGACCTTTTTTCTTTCATCATTGGATGCTTCAACTTAGATTTGCTTACAGAAAAGATTCTATCAGAAATGGCCGGGCCATGCTATAGATATTCAAAAAAATGGGGTTTCACAAGATATACATGCATAAAAAAGTACACCTCCAAATGTTAATTCAATTTGTCTAACATTTGGGGTGCACTTCATTTCCCGTCTTTTTCTTTTTTATACGATTATTTGATTAAATCGCCCTTTTCAGCGGATACTTTGATTTCTCCAGCCTGGATCTTCTTAAAGATTTCTCCGACCTTTTTGGTAGTATCTTCGGTCAGATTCGGGTTCTTTGCAGGAATACCCACACCATTGTTCTTTGAATCAAAAACAATTGTCTGGCCGCCTGGGAACTTGCCGTCCTTTTCAGCCTTGATCATGTCTGCAGCAGCTTGATCAACCTTCTTCATTGCAGAAGTAAGGATGATGGATTTATCTCCCTCATAGATACCGTCTGCATACTGGTCAACGTCAACGCCCATGATCCAAACCTGTTTTCCAGCCTTCGCACGAGCCTTTGCTTCATTGATGGCACCTACGCCAACACCGCCGGCAGCTGTAAAGATCAACTTAACGCCCTTGTCATACATCTGAGCAGCCAGCTGCTGTCCTGCCGCTACGTTGTCGAAGGATCCCTGATATACAACGTTTTCTGCTTTAATGTTGATTTTGGTTCCCAAGTTTTCATTCGCATATTTAATACCCTGCTGGAAGCCCCAGTTAAACTTCTGTACCGGAGGAATTTCCATACCGCCGATGAAGCCTACATCTCCTTCTTTCAACTGGAGAGCTACAGCCACACCGCCAAGGAAACCGGATTCGTGTTCAGCAAAGAATACTGAAACCGTATTTGGCTTAACAACGTCCTTAGCACCCTTTTCTCCGGAATTTGGAGCTGCATCGATAAGAACAAACTTTGTATCCGAATATTTATCCTGCGCCTTGAAGATAGCGGATGAGAACTTGAATCCAGGACATACAATAAACTTGTATCCTGCGTCATGGAGGTTTGTTATTTCTTTAAGATAATCAGCCTCTGTTGTTCCTGTAGGCTTTAAGTACTTGATATTCTTTTGCTTATCCAGCTTCAGCTCGTCTGCAGCCTTGTTGACACCTTCCCAAGTTCCCTGATTGAAGGATTTGTCATCGATGGTTCCTGAGTCGGTAACCATACCAACCTTAAGTCCGCCGGAACCACCTGCGCCGCTACAGCCAGCAAACAGAGTCATCACCATCATAATTGACAGTACCAGTGCAATACTTTTCTTTACCATTATCATGTCCCCCTTTTAAAATGCGTTTTTTGGAACGTATGGAAATTGAACCCACGTTGCCACATATTATAATACTATCATAATATGTTTTGATTTAAAATACCCACGTGTCCTTGATTTCCAAATAAAATAATGATAAAAGCGCTCACTTGTACTTTTTATTTTCCATTCATGGATCTGTTCTCAGAATATTTCAGGAGCAAGGCAATACAGTAGTCTATTTTTGTTCCATTTCTTTGATAATGGTCAGTCCGGCACTGGTACCAATCCGGTTTGCACCTGCTTCCACCATGTCCATCGCATCTTTCAGGTTCCGGACCCCCCCGGATGCTTTAACGCCGGTATCCTGTCCGACAGTTTTTCTCATCAGAGTAACATCGCCCGTAGTTGCTCCGCCAGTGCCAAAGCCTGTTGATGTCTTTACAAAATCAGCACCCGCTTTTTTTGCAAGCTTGCAAGCCAATTCCTTTTCTTCATCCGTCAGATAACAAGTTTCAATGATCACTTTCACCAAAGCTCCCTTGGAAGCATCAACAACGCTTCGAATATCGTTCTCAACGTACGCTGCATCTCCATCCTTTAAAGCACCGACATTGATCACCATATCCACTTCCTCTGCGCCTTCCTCAACAGCCTTTGCTGCTTCGAAAGCCTTCACAGCAGTTGTATTTGCCCCAAGAGGGAAGCCAATCACTGTACAGGTCTTTACGCCTGAGCCTTTTAATTCAACGGCAACCAGTTTGACATGACAAGGGTTTACACAAACTGAAGCGAACTTATTCTCTTTAGCTTCCCTGCACAGTTGAACCACCTGTTCCCTGGTTGCAGTAGCCTTAAGAATTGTATGATCTATGTAGGAGGCCATGGTACTTTTATCAATCTTTTGCATCCGTTCATCACCTTTCGTTTTTATGGAATCCATTTCGAAATGGACTTTATTCCAGATCCCATGGAAACATTTAAATTTATTATTGGAAATATTCAGATTTATTATATTTTTTTACCGAAAAGATTTCAATGCCATCTGACCTATTCCCAGATATTTTATGATTCATTGGTAATACGCTTTGAAATTTCTTTCACTTTGTGTTTGACCAGATCCAGGTCCATGATCTTCAGCTCTTTGCCTTCCATCAAAATATTTCCGTCCACGATCACTGTATCTACATCTAAACCGTGCGCGGCATA
Organism: Clostridia bacterium; assembly: GCA_026418695.1. Classification (GTDB taxonomy): domain Bacteria; phylum Bacillota; class Clostridia; order Acetivibrionales; family JAFADI01; genus SKW158. The sequence goes on along the minus strand of JAOAAU010000062.1, from coordinate 47,491 downwards.
AGCGACTGCTGCAATCGGATCATTCAGCGGATAGAAATGCGGCTGATCGATATCTAAAAGGATCAGGTCCGCCTTCATACCCTGCTTGATGGTTCCAAGCCGGTCCTCGTAGCCAATTGCTTTCGCACCATTCACAGTAGCCATTCTTACCGCTTCATCCGCATTGATCAAAATGGGATTCATGTTTGCGCCTTTATGGATCAAGGCTGCCAGATTGATCTCATCAAACATATCCAAATTATTATTGCTTGCAGCGCCATCCGTTCCAAGGGCAACATTGATGCCCCTTTCTAGCATTTCCGGGATTCTGGCTATACCGCTTCCAAGCTTCAGGTTGCTGGTCGGGTTATGAACCACACTGACATTCTTTGATTTTATCAAAGCCATATCGGAGTCTGAGAGATGAACGCAGTGGGCCGCGATCACCGGCACATCAAAAATTCCGCAGCGGTCGCAAAGTTCTACCGGGGTGATGCCGTATTTCTCAATAGTTTCAACTCTCTCCCGTTCAGTTTCAAGGATATGAATCTGGATTCCCGTTTTCAGCTCTTTTGCAAGGGCTGCTGCATTCTTGAGGGATTGCTCATCATAAAGATAGGCTGAGTGTATTTCGACGGAAACCTTGATTCGGCCATCCGCTTTGTCATTCCAATCCCTATGGTATGTACGGCAGAGGTGTGTCTCATCAATGGGTTTTCCCACAACAAACTTGAGGGGACTAAAGGAAAGGTCCGCTCTGATCCCGGTCTGACATACCGCTTGAGCAACCCCGTCCATAAAGAGGTACATATCTGCAAAAGTAGTTGTCCCTGTCCGGATCATTTCTGCAATGCCCAGCATGGCCCCCCAGTAGATGTCCTCCTGATCCAGCTTTGCTTCTGCTGGGAAGACATGGTTATACAGCCAGTCGTGCAGTGCAAGGTCATTGGCGAAGTTTCGGAGCAGTGTCATGGAGCAGTGGGTATGTGCATTCACTAGCCCCGGCATAGCCAGTTTGTCTTTTCCGTTGATAATTCTATCTGCTTGAAACTGCCTGATATCTTTTTCCTGGTCACTCACAAACACAATATTCCCATCCGAAATCCCTATATTGGTGTTATACAGCACCTCATGATTGCCATCACAGGTAATCGCATGGATATTTTTCAGTAATATATTCATCGTTCTATTCCTCATTTCCTTACAATATTTGAATATGTTCGCCCACTAGCATTTTCCTGCAGGGACAGGCTGGTTACCCTGCTTCTATTTACAATATTCAAATCAAAACAACCTACAGCATATTTTCAATTTTTCCTTACTTTTATATGCAAATATATGCAAAATGGCCCTGTTTTTTTATAAGGGCCATTTTTTCTTATGATCTGTCTGTTACATGTTCTTGAAACGTAAATTATTCACGGATTGGTCCTATGCTGTTATTTCATCAAACTATAGTTTTACTGCAGTCAGTACAAATATACTTGCCGGACGGTGACCGCTGTTGGCAGACTTTTGAAAGTCTCCCGAAAGGTTTTCAATCTTCACATCACTGAATCCGTTTTTCTCAAACCACGCCTTGATGCTATCCGGTTTGAATCCGGGCCAAACGTCATGCATTTTATCCTTAAGTTCCCGGTTGGAATGCTCATAGAAGTCGGCAAGAAACACCTTCCCACCGGGTCTTAACATGCGGTTCATTTCAGCAACTGCATTTTCAGGTTCATCAATATGATGCAGGTACATGCTGGTACAGATCATATCCGCATTTCCATTCTCAAAAGGCACGTCACGTCCGTCACTTTCAACAGCTTCAATGTTTTTTATGCCTGCTTCCCTTGCTTTCTTCTTGAGTTCCTTCAGCATTTCGCTGGAAATATCCACGGCCACTACTTTCTTCACTGACTTTGCAATAGCTCGGGATATGTACCCGTCTCCTGCTCCAAGGTCCACGATGGTCATGTTTTTCTTGAGGAGGTCCAGTTCCATCAGCTTGTTTTTGATAGATTCATCGTAGTAATTCTTCCGCATTTCCTCCCAATCCGGGGCAACCTCATTGAAGAACTCCTTGGTCTCCCCTTCGCTCGATGAGTACGCCTGTGAATCGCCGGAGGACAACCATTCAATCAGCGCTTTCCTGCTGAATCTCCATTCCCGTCCGATCTTTCTGGCCGGTACCTTCTCTTCCTTCAAAAGCTTTATGAAGGTCTTGACGCTAACCCCAAAAAGTTCGGCTGCTTCCTCCATGGTGAGGATTTCTTTTTCCATTGATTTCACCCCTTATGAATTCTACGACAATTATATAATAATCAAATTAAATTATCAACACTTAAATTCATTTAAATACAATAATTTTATATCTATTTACATTTAAAAAGGAATAACTAGATTAATATGTGATAAGGAAATTATATCATATCCTACAGCCCTGCACTCCATTAACTTTTTTTATCAACAATTTTTGCCAAGAAAGAATAAAAGGAGTTTCAGCCTGAAACTCCTTTTATTCTTCTTCATCCTCAACTGTTTTATCTATCGGAAAAGTATCATAATACATGTCCTCAAAAATTCCTAGATTGAATACGTCTTTTCTGTTATACCGGTGGTCCGTCGACAAGCCTTTTGTATTGTTAAACAAGCCTTCACCGGTCAGCTGATATTTTCCATTGGCCTCATCGATATGGATATAGATCTTTCTAGCTTTATCCGCATTCCTGGTTTTATCCTTTGACGCAGCATTGATCGGAAGCTTCCAAAGCTGCCGGGTAGTATCCTTGTACTCATAAATCTCATCTGATATCACTACATCCGCTGTCTTTTTATAGGACTTGGGGATCTCCATGGCCGGTGTCAAAATGCTGTTCTGCCAGCGGGTTCCCAGAACATCCGCCTGTAGGCCGTTATAATCTACTTTGGTTTGGTTATGGCGGATCTCACTGGTTGATATTTTTTCCATCTGTGTAACTTTCGGCGTCTTGGTGCAGTTGGTGTTCATCTTCAGATTGATGGTCTTCACAATGTCCGGATGAATACTTCTCGTCTGCCGATAGGTTCCGTTAAGCTCAGCTAAAATGTCTGCATTGAACCCATATCCGGACCGTATCGTGCTGTAACCGCTGTACATATTTCTGGACTTGCTGTCTGTAGCCCAGGGCGCCAAAATTTTCATCTTCCCGCTGCCTTTATGCTGCGGAATTTGTTTTGATTCTATTCCGGTATACCCTAGTGGTACAAAGTCCAGCTCTGCTTCATTCCATCCGTTATAATACCGGGTATTGGTCTGAACAGATGGAGCCGACCAGCGGCTGTTATCAATTGTGTGTGAGCTATGAGTTTTATCTCCTGAACAATATGTAATATCGACAATCCAATACCATTCGGTCCACTGTACGGTTACAGGGATGGTATCCCACCAGCCGATATACCCTTCTCTAAGGACAGAACGCAGTTCTTTTAATTCGGAGATTACCGTTACTTCTGTGTGACCGCTGTTATCGTTGTAATTCGGCTCTTTCAACGGGTGTTCTCCCCGGCTGTCTACCGGATTTACCTCTACAAAGGCTGGAAGGCTCACTTCTCCATAAACTGTGATGTTGGGTGTTTTGACTGTAATATCTTTGATTACTTCAAAATTATTCTCACCTATTTTTGTCCATTCTGATTGGCTAATGATCGTTGAGTACTCTCCCGCTTGGCTTACACAACCTCTCAAAACAATGGAGTTCTTGATTTGACTGTAGCCATCAACCTTTGCATGGATTCTAGTTCTCAACTTTATTTCGGAATTGGAATTTGCTTTATCGGGAACAGCTGTTACTTCTTTTATAGTGAAATCATATATTGGTGGTAATGGTGCTAGAGGTAAAGTTTGATATCTAAATCCACCTACTCCATAATAACCCATTGCCCCAAATCCCCATGTAGTCCTCGTAGGGGGTTGAAGTACATAAACATACTTTGTCCAGTCTTTTTTGTCAATATCAGTGAGATTCTTTCTGTCTTCAACGTTAGGGTTTTTTTCACCGTATCTCCATCTCAAACCATCAATTATTGATTGATTAGGAATACATGATGAAAATGGTCCTGGATTTTGGTCAATTAGATTAAACCTATCCTGAAATGATTTATTAGTCCAAGGCTCAGGAATCCAGTTAACATCTACTACTTTACATGCAAAACTACCTGGATCATCTTTAAATAGAAAATTTGTAAAATTACCATTATTTTTTGTATATCCCAAATATCTATACCTATCATCCTTTATATCACCATGTCTATCACCATATACTATTGACGGTCTTTCATCTGAAAAAGTTAGACCAATAGTATCCATATTTAATGGATATTCACCAACGACTCCTTCATTAACTTCTATCTTAGGAGTTTTCTCTGGATAGAAGTCTGTAAATCCCCATGCTTTATAAACCTCTTCATTAATTGAATTCCTAAAGTTAGGAGGAGTAGGTATAGCATATACACTAGGTATAATCAATCCAATTACCAGTATTAATAAAAAGATAAATTTTAATTGCTTCATAAAATATATAGCCCCTTATTTTTTACGAACCGTAACTCCAATACCTTCATTCACTCTACACCCATAAATAATTTCATATTCGCCAAAAACTGTTGTTTTATATAGACCAATTCCTTGACTGAAATTAGATTTGATTTTATCTATTATTGGGTCAACAATATTTTCTGGCAATTTAGATGTAAGAATAAACTTTAGGTCCTTATAGTGTTGCTCTACATTTTTACCTTGATCGTATGATCCAGCTGATACAAATGTCCCTTCTCCTATGTTCCCACTTATCTGCATTGTTGTTTCTTTCGGTACCTTAAACCCATTCAACATATAATAATCCTGGACTGCTTGAGCTTCCTTCTTGATATACCCATTGCTCACACTCAATCTATACAGCAGCACCAAAGCCTGTTCCCTCGTCAAGGAATCCTTGGGTGACAGTGTTGTATCACTGGTTCCGGTCATAATCCCTTTTGCATTGCAGTAAGAAACTGCAGGTTTCGCCCAATCTTCTACCTGTCCAGCATCTTTAAATTTGGAGAGATTGATCTTCCCTGCGTCTACCTGGTTCCCCTGCACTCCGCTGATCAGTCTCAGCAGCATGGTGCAGACCGCTTGTCGTTCAATCTCCGCATAGGGCTCAAACTTTCCATCGCCTACGCCCTTGACAATACCAAGATTATAGGCTTCAACAACAATCGGATCGGACTCGTCTGCAAATGGCGTTGTCGTATTTTTACTGATGTCAAACCTGGAATTCTTTCCTTTATAATAGACATTGACAACCAGAGTCGCAAACTCCTGTCTTGTAATAGGCTTGTCAAAGTTGGTGAGAAAATCATTGGCTGCAAGGCCATTGGCCCTCATTCCGTCGATTCCTTCGACTGCCCACGAAGATGGATTCTTGGAATATTTGCTTTCATCTCTTGTGTAAATCCCTGTGGATGAACCTGTATTATGCTGCTCCTCTGCAAAGGTAATACAGGATAGTGTTAACGCCGTGCAAATCCCAATGATCCCTAAAAATTTCAGTTTTCTTTTCAAATGAACTCCCCCTTAAGTCAAAACACAAAATATTAAATCGAATTCTCATATCTATTCACTTTTTATATTCGGAACAGACATATTATATACAATATTTTCCATTAATACAATATGATTCCCAAAATTTTCATCATATTTCTAAATGAAATTTGATTTTAAGAGTTTATTTTCTCCCTCCTTAAGCATGCAAATTTCTTATCAGTACCATTTAGTTCATTTTTTGTCATAAAAAAAGACCATTCATTTTTGAACGGTCCCGGCTTCCACTTCTATAGATTTTGAATTTCGTAGTTCTCCCACTCTGCCTCCATCAAATCCGACTGCATCAGGATCTTCAGCATGGATTTGAACTTCAGCTCCTCGCAGCAGCTTTGCTTGATTGTAAATTTCACTATCACGGGTTTGTCGTCAATATTTCCTTCCGCCTCAAACACGGTGTTTTCTCCAACCTCTCCGTATTGCAGCGTATCGGCTAGAAAACTTCCCTGCTCCAGTTTCTTAACATTTTTTTTGTAAAGTATTTCTCCTGATGTAAATAAATGCTTCACTATACAATTCCCCTTAATCCATATTATTTATTTCAGTGTCCAATCCTTAACGATCTCTTTTACCAGCGACGCAAATTTGTCCTCCACCGCTTTTGCAATCACCATGATCTCTTCATGGTTCAGCGGCTGTCCCAGCACCCCGGCAGCCATATTGGTGATGCAGGATATTCCAAGCGCCTTCATTCCGCAATGTTGTGCCACAATTACTTCGGGAACTGTAGACATTCCTACCGCATCAGCTCCTAAAAAGCCAAGGGCACGTATTTCCGCAGGAGTTTCAAACATCGGTCCCTGGGCGAAGGCATAGATTCCTTCCTGAACATCAATATTCAGTCTCTCTGCTGCCTTTCTGGCTGCTTCAATCAGGCTTTTGTTGTATGCCTCGGACATATCCGGAAAACGGACACCAAATTCGCTGATGTTTCTTCCCCTTAAGGGTGAGGGTGCGAAAAAGCTGATATGGTCCTTGATCAGCATTAAATCTCCCGGCTTGAAGCTCTCATTGATTCCTCCGGCCGCGTTGGTTACCAGCAGGTTATTGATTCCCAAAAGTTTAAATACCCTGACTGCAAAAGTAACCTGCTCGCTGTCATAGCCTTCATAGTAATGAAACCGGCCTTGCATGGCCAAAATCTGCTTTTCACCCAGATGCCCGATGATCAGTTTGCCAGCATGTCCCTCTACGGTTGTTACCGGAAAATTCGGAATCTCCTGATAGCAAATCTCCAAAGTATGATCCATACGGTCAACCAGCGGTCCAAGTCCTGAACCTAAAACAACGGCGATTTCAGGAATTGTTCGAATTTTTTGTTTAATATAAGCAGCAGTCTCCGATGCCTTCAAATGTATGTCTTCCATCTGCTTCCTCCATGTCACGGAATGTACCGGTTAGTTTGTATAAGCCCAAGAAGAGGTTTAGTATTAGTATTTTTTATTATTGTCAAAAAAATTAATTCAAAATTTTACATTTCTCGACAAAAGTCATTATAACATCTTTATCTTTCTTTTCCAACACCCTCTTCACACAAATAGAGCCGATTTGTACCCTGAGGTACAAATCGGCTCCGGACCATTTCCATACTAAGCATTCACAATGCTGATTCTTTTATCTTCATCACAAATGATGATCTTTCTCTTATCTTCAAGATAAGTTTCCAGCATTACCTTGCCGTCCCATAGGTCTACCGTATGTTTGAGGGTCTCATATGCATAGTTCATCTCCAATTCTCTGCCGTCATACTGGTGTTCCAGCAGCAGGGTGTTGTCCTTCTGGATCCATTCCACGACACTGATGGCAGGAATACCCCCCATCCCTACAGAAGACGCCAGAGAATCCCGTACCATTCTCCAGCCTTCTTCATCCGAAACCTCGGAGATGACATATTCATTGCCGCTTTTAACGTATTCGAACAGGTTCATTTCGGTACAAAGTTCCTGAGTCAGGTATCTTCGCAAGAAGGACTGATCCCTTTCAATCTCCCTGATCTCAAATATCTTTTTGTAATCTCCCTGATTCTTCTCAACCAGATTTTCCAATATCTTAAATCCGATATAGTATGGATTGATTCGGCCTTCCAGCGGCCGGATCACCTGGTTGTGCCTTTTTAGAAATTCCATATGCAGCCCCTGGGGAAGATCCAGGTTTTTGAGGATGGTATAATGCCAAAAGCTGGCCCAGCCCTCATTCATAATCTTTGTCTCAATTTGTGGGATAAAATACTGGGTCTCATACCGTACGATGTCCAGCAAATCCTTTTCCCACTCCTTCAGCCGGCTGTATTTGGATAAAAACAGCAGCAGGTCCTCTTCCGGCTCAAGCGGAATTTTCTTGAGGTTCAAAGGAACTTCTTCGATGGCATACCCCGGCTCAAGCAAAGGATGGTCACTTTTGGGAGCCTGATGCTTCATAATCAGCTTTTGCCTTTTCTCCTCCTCAGATTCCTTCCTGATGCCGATAACCCTTGATGTTTGATATTTTATTGCATGAGCGGCATTCAATATTTTTTCCACCTTGGGATACCCGATGCTTGGGTCTGCAAGATATCCCCTGACCCGATTCGCATGGTTCTTGAACATCTCAACAGTATAATCAGCCCTCGTTCCAAATTTAAAAAGCCGGTTGTTCTTAAAAAAATCGTTGTGCCCATATACGTGAGCAATGGTAAGAATCTGCAGGAGCAAGGTATTGTCTTTCATCAGGTATGCGATGCAGGGATCGGAGTTGATGACCATTTCATAGGGCAGTCCGGTCAGGTTATAACGATTGAGGGTTTTTGTCCTTTCGTAATGCTTCCCGTAGCTCCAGTGATTGTAATGCGACGGCATCCCAATATAGGTTTCGAAGCAAATCATATCTTCATAGCTGACGATTTCAAATTCCTGCTCGTAGTAATCCAATCCGAAACTCCGGGCCAGCTTCTCTATCCGCTCATTCCAGGTTTCGAGTTCCTTGATGCTGTAATCAGCCAATACTTCCACCGCCAATCCATTGATAATTGGTTTTTTATAACTGTCCTCTCTCAACTATTACCTTTCAGCTGATTTTACTCGCCTTCTTTTTCCAGCAGCTTTTTGAGCCCCTGAAATACGTCATCCTTTTTCTGCATGGTGACGATTGCAAAGTTTTTGGACTTGATATTCCTCTGATATTCGGACTTAATGGTGCTGCTGGTAGAATAGTATCCCGGTACGATCTCACCATATCCAAACAGGTTGCAGACCTCACAAAGCTTGTGTGCGTATTCCACAGCTCTCTTGTTGTCTTCTGTCCAGTTATCGCCGTCACTGCAGTGAAAAGCGTAAATATTCCAGTTCGTAGGGTTATATCTTTGTTCAATAATCTCCAGAGCCTTCTCATATCCGCTGCTGATATAAGTTCCCCCGGATTCGCCCTTATGGAAGAACTCGTCTTCATTCACTTCTTTAGCAACGGTCGTATGCGCAACAAAAGCCACTTCCACGTTGGAGTATTTCAACCGGATAAACTGGTAAAGAAGAAAATAAAAGCTTCTGGCAATATATTTTTTTGTCTGGTCCATGGAACCCGAAACATCCATGATGCAGATGACGACAGCGTTGAAATCCTTTTTGTGCGTAACCCTGACGCGATGGTACCGCAAATCATCCTCCATGAAAGGAAACCGCTGTTTTTCTTCCGATTCAGGAATCAACACTTCCCCGCTATCATCGGTTTCTTCCATTTCGTCCATGGGATCAAGTTCCTCATCCTCTACTGCCTTATCATTTGACTTCTGCTCTTCGTAGAACTCTTGATAGTCCCTTTTAAAGGCTTGCTTTCTCTTAATTTTCTCAATAACGGAACGCCGTTTTGCAAGCCGGGGGGGAATGCCTTTCCTCTGAAATCCCAGTTTTCTGAAGCTTTTGATGGAATCAAGCTCCGACAGCTTTTTCTTATCGATATCCGGAAGGTTGAGGTCTTCAAAAAGATAATTTATCAGTTCTTCAATGGTGACCTCTGTCTCGTAAATATCTTCCCCTTCCTGATTTCCCGCCTGACCGGAGCCCTGCCCCTTTTGGCCTGTCTTATCCTCCCCGATGACATCCCCTCTTTTTTCCGTCCCATCTCCGGAACCTACCCCGGGGGAGTTTTTTCCATAGATAAACTGGTATTCTTTGATCCCTTTGATGGGAATTTTGATCTTTTTATCCTTATTCTGTCCGATAATACTCTCTTCCGCGATGATATTCCCCAGGTTTTTCTTGATGGATTCCTCAACGAGTTCCCTGTGACGATGCCGGTCTTCAGCGGAGCGGTCCCGCCCATTGCTGTTGAATTCCTTGAATATCGCCATATGCGCCGCCTCCTAATCTTTCCATAGGTTGTTGGCCGCATATTTCAGAATAACATTGCAGCAGTGGTCGCAATATCCGTTCTTCTTCATTTCTTCCACCATCGCATTATATTTTTCGCTTTGTTCCTTATCACGCACCTTGGACTGTGTGATTACACGGCTCAGTTCCCTGACAGAAGCCGTAAGCTTTTTCTCGATGGCTTCCTTCAATGGTTCATAGCTATCAAAATCCAATTTTCCGCCATTTCTCAGAACGAAAAACATATAGGCGGTGACATCTGCTCTGAAGCCTTTGGCAGAAGAATCTGTGATTCCGATCTGCTCCTCGATGGAACGCAGGAATTTTTCGTCCGGTTCCAGTTCTTCCCCGGTGTTTCTGTCCTTGATCTTTGTTTTATTAACAAAAGCCTCGGCATGATCCAGGTAATTATTAAATAGGCTTTCGGCCTGTTCTCTGTAACCATGGATAAACGCCTTGGTGATCTCTTTTTCCAGAGTCTTGTTGAATTCCTTTCGAATAGCATCCTGTATAAATCTCAAGTACCTGGTTTTTTCTTCATCACTGACAGCCAGTTCCTTTACAGACCTGACAAGGGTCTCCATGACCGAAATAGGGTTGATGCATTCATGTTCCGACTCTGAAAGTGTGGTATCCAAGGCTTTCATAATGAACCTTGTAGAGATTCCCGACATCCCTTCCCTTGCCGCTTCATCCTTCAATTCAAAAATATCGATCTTTCTGGTCATACCCTTTTCGATAATTTCCTCTCCGTTATAGATCTTCAGCTTGGTCATGGGATCTACTTTACTGGAGGGCGTAAGTCTTGTCAGGATGGCAAACATGGAAGCCACCTCAATGGTATGCGGTGCAATATGGGCTTTAAATTTGCTCTTTTTAAGAATCTTCTCATAGATTTTGATTTCTTCATTCAGTTCCAGGCAGTAAGGAATTTCAATTTTGACGATTCTGTCCAGTATCGCCTCATTGGTATGGTCGGACTTGAATTTGTTCCATTCGGCTTCATTGGAATGGGCCAGGATAATACCGTCAAAGTAAATCATGGAGCCCTTGCCAGGAGATGGAATGGACTTTTCCTGTGTGGCAGTAATCATGGTATGCAGGTATTCTGTTTCATTTTTAAAGACTTCAATAAACTCAACGATGCCTCGATTGCCAACATTGAAAGCGCCGTTCAGAGACAACACCCGCGGGTCGTCTTCCGGATACAAGTCGATTTTTGAAATATCCACACTTCCAATCAACACACTGGTATCCTGGTTATTGGGATCCACCGGCGGTACAACCCCGATCCCTTTACGTGCCCGGATTGAAAATCCTACATCTTCAACAGGGAACTTCTCATATTCACCATTGAACTCATATTTCAGCCGGTAACGGCAGACAGGGCACAGATCCCCTTCAATGCGAACGTTCAATATATCTTCAAATTCTTTTCTCAGGTGCTTTGGAACAAGATGCAGAGGTTCTTCCCTAATCGGGCAATCCTTTAATGCATAGATTGGCGGACTCATTTCCAGAGCTCTTTTTAGTGCCTCCATCAGCGAGGACTTTCCTGAGCCGACAGGACCTACCATATAAAGAACCTGTCGTGATTCTTCACCGGCCATGGCTGCAGAGTGAAAATACCGGACAAGCTTCATGATGGTTTTATCTATTCCGAAAAAATCGCCTTCGAAAAACCTGTACTTTTTAATAATATCATTCCCATAAATCCTTCTGAGCCTTGGGTTTTCATCTGTTCTTACAACTTCAACTCCCGGCTGTGTAATGAGGTTATACATTCTTTGGTGCGAAAGCATAGGAATGTCCGGATTCTCTTTCACCTTTTCAATATAGTCCAGAAAGGTGCCTTGAAACTGCCTAGTCTTCCTTTCTTCCCGGTCTTTCCTTATGATACTTGAGATATCTTTTTGGATCATCGTTTTTTGCCCCCTTTTTTAATAGATACTGCCGACAGAATTTGTTTAGAACGCTCGGGAGTAAAACACCTGGCGTAAATTTGAAGTCGTTTGACTGGTGCACAAAAAAGCCTGCAATACATTTTAATGCGCAGAACCGGAAATTTATACCTTTATTTCCTTGCACCGGACCAACGGAATATATTTCTTATTTTTAACTGCGATTGCAGAGTGGTATAATATATATAATCCATGATCTTCTTTTATTCTGAAATTCCGGAGGAAAAAATGAAACAATATATCGAACGCACCAAAAAGATCAATTATATTGCGTCCTTGATTTTGGCCGGAATGGTACTGTTTATCGCCTTGTCGACTTTCGGAATCAACAAGCTGCTTTTGAATCCCGGTTTTCACAAGCAGTTGTTTGTCAAAAACGATTTATACGCCCAGACCTACCATGTAATCAAGAATTCCATGGATGGCTTTATTGACGGGTTCAAGAAAAATTCGCCCAAGGATTATGAGCAGCATAAAGATATCTTCTCTATGATCGAAAAATCCGTAACCCCTGAGATGGTAAGCTCAAACCTGGACAATATCCGTGAAGACTCCTTCCAATACTTCAACGGAAAGCGGATGTTTCTTCCGGATATTTATCTCGGAAGTTTTGCAAAATATGAACCTGAAAATACAAAAGAGAAGGCTGGGGATAATAAGCTTTCGGTAGAAACCATCTCAAAAATCGAGAAGATCAACTTGAGCGCAATCTTACTTTATATCAATCGAAGTGATATTACGGACCAGTTTGTCATAATAAAACTGATTTATTATATCCTCAGCAGTTCTCCTGATTTTGCTTTGCTTGTTTTCCTGTTTTTACTGCTCTTCGGCATACTTTCAAGCAGAAGCGCCAAGGAAATGCTGAAATGGATCCAGACCGTTTTTATTTTTGCCGGTGTCCTTACCCTGCTCAGTGGTGTGGGACTGATGATTTACAGCTGGCTGTTTCTGCCTGCAAATGTCAAGTTCATTGCCATGTCCCTTCCGATTCGGGCAGAGGTGATTATTTCCTATATGCGGGATTGCATTATCAATATCTCGGTTTACCTCTTGGTTTGCAGTGCAATGGCCGCAGTTTTTTCCTTCTTGATGAAGCACCTGGAAAAGAGATTGCCGTCAATACTTTCAAGAGCAGCCTCCGATACCAAAGCACCTGAACCATCTAAAAAAAGCTGGAGGATGGTTCTAGGATATACTGCTTTTGTGGTTCTCTTTTTGGGACTGATCAGTGGGATGACTTATAAGGTATATGCGTTTAAAAGCGGTTTGGACTCCAGAGATTTGTCAACCGTGCTGGATAAAATGAAAACCACCAACAAAGTAACCCAGGTGATTTCTGCAAAGAACGACACCATCTACGCTCTTCAAATCAAGTTGGTCGATGCGCAGCGGGGTACGGCAGTTACAAACACACCGATCAATATTACCGGTACTTCCGCCCTTCTGAAAAAAGAATTCAATGAAACAGTACCAACGGACGAACAGGGAATTACAAAATTTATTCTGGATGAAGGCACTTTCCGGGTGAGCTTCATCCAGTCTGATTTTCCTGCCGGATTTCAAATTCCTTCACCCTTTTTTATTGATCTTAAAACCGCCGGTACAACCATTATTACTGTGAACATCGATAAAATTCCGGAAATACATAAGCAAAACTGGGGTATTGCAGAGATCGAAGTTCTGGATAAGGATAATAACCCTGTTCCCGAATTGCAAGTAACCATTCCCGGTCTGGTTTCTGCACCTGGGAATCCGGACTCCGTTTTTTCAAAAACAAATTCTGAAGGCATTGCGGTGTTTAAACTCAACGAAGGCAATTATGCTGCTGTTTTTACAGAGGCAGATTTCCCCAAGAAGTATCAGTTGCCTTCCCCGGTTAGTATTTTCATTACTCCCAATACCATCACAAGATATACCATTCGGCTTGCTGAGCCGCCTCCGCCAAAACCGCAGCCTAAACCTGCCACTCCTGTACCCCGAACCGGTACTAAAAAACGTAGTTGAAAACGGTAACATAAAATTTCCCTCAGAATATTATGTAAGTAGAAAGTCTTTGATTGTTTTGTCAAAAAGAACACGCTTACAATGATATCTTCGAGGAGGAAACGACATGATGCCTTATTACAATTATCCCTTTTCATATGGCAGACAGAATCAGAACATTCAACCAGCAGCGCCAATGCCATTCCCTCAAGTCATGCCTGCTGCAGAAGAGCTTCCTGAGGCTGAAATGCCCGCTGAAGAAGTTCAGCCCCAACTGCTGCAGCCGTCCCAGCCCAATATGATGCCCATGATGCCTGTGATGCCTGCCCAAACAACCATGCCCCTTTGTCCGTTTCAGATGCAGCCAAACATGATGCCGAACATGCAGCCAAACATGATGCCGAATATGATGCCGAACATAATGCCAAGTGCTATGCCAAATATCATGCCCAGCACGATGCCGAACGCCATGCCAAACATCATGCCCAGCACAATGCCCAATATGATGCCGAACATAATGCCAAGTGCTATGCCAAATATCATGCCGAACATGATGCCGAATGTTATGCCCAATATGGGCGGTATGCCGGAAATGGATATGATGGACGACGGTGGAGGTGCAGATCTTGATCTTCCTTTCGGAACTGAGGAAGTGAGAGTTCCTGTACTCAGCAACAATCCGCCGGTAGTTACTGCATCACTTTTCAAGGAACTTACCGGATATCCAAGATACGGCAATCCAAGTGACAACGCAGATATTCTTTATACCGGCGACCGCGGAACCTGGACTTTTGACCTGCCTCAGGGCTTTGTCACCGGAAACGTACGGGCAGACCTGGTCATCCGTGCTGTTCTTGATGACCACTATACCGTTGCAGCCAACAGGTATTCTGCAACCATCACTGTAAATGGAACGACAGTTCATACCGGTCGTGTACCTCTTGAACATGGTACGCCAGCTGGCGGCCGGTTTACGAATTGGAGAGAGCTTACCTTCAGAATCCGTAATCTTAGAAGAAACAATAGAATCGTAATAGTGAACACTTCCAATGCAGGTCCGGGAGACTGGATCGGATTTGACTGGATGGAAATCAGGATCAGACCAAGATAACTAAAAGCGGTCCCGGCTAATACATAGCCGGAACCGCTTAATTTTTTTGCTATTCACTTAAAATCCAGCATTTCAAAACAAGCCTTATTGCTTCCTATTCCTTACTTATACCTATTATCATAATGATTCAACAATTTGCGGCAGATTCTTCATGCTTTCTTTTACAGCTTCCTCAGAATATTCAATATCATCCAGCTTTCCGCAGAAATAATTGTCATAGGCCGCAAAGTCAAAGTAACCATGTCCGCTGAGACAGAATAAAATCACTTGTTCCTTCCCTTCTGCTTTTGCTTTCAGCGCCTCATCGATGGCACCTCTGATCGCATGGGAAGATTCGGGAGCAGGAACAATTCCTTCAGTTCTGGCAAACATTAATGCCGCTTCAAAGCATGCTTTCTGTCCATAAGCCTGCGCTTCGATGAATCCGTCATGATAAAGCTGGCTGACGATGGCAGAATCACCATGGTATCTTAATCCGCCTGCATGAATGCCAGCGGGAACAAAGTCATGACCCAGGGTGTACATTTTCGTAATAGGCGCAACTTTGGCAGTATCGCCGTAGTCATAAGCAAAGATTCCTTTTGTGAGCGTTGGGCAGGCCGATGGCTCAACAGCAACAGCTCTTACCTTGCCTCCCTTGAATTTATCCATCAAAAACGGAAAGGTTATACCGGAGAAGTTGCTTCCTCCCCCACAGCATGCGAAGATGGAATCCGGGTACTCATCCACCATTTCAAGCTGCTTTTTGGCTTCCAAGCCAATAATGGTTTGGTGCATGCAAACATGGTTCAATACGCTTCCAAGTGCATAATTGGTATCCTCATGGGTAGCTGCGTCCTCTACTGCTTCACTGATGGCAATTCCAAGGCTTCCCGTGCAATCAGGATCCCTTTCAAGGATGGATCTGCCGCAGTTGGTAAGATTGCTGGGGCTTGCAATGACATTCGCACCAAAAGTATTCATGAAGGACCGCCTGTAGGGCTTTTGCTGGTAACTGACCTTAACCATGTAAACGGTACAATCCATTTCAAAATGATTGCATGCAAGGCTCAATGCACTTCCCCACTGGCCTGCACCAGTTTCCGTTGCAAGCCTTTTGATTCCGGCAGCTTTGTTATAATACGCTTGAGGCAGTGAAGTGTTTAGTTTATGGCTGCCTGTTGCATTGGTACCTTCATACTTGTAGTAGATTCTTGCAGGAGTGTCCAGAAGTTTTTCAAGCGCTCTAGCTCTATAGAGCGGAGAAGGTCTCCACTGACGAAACATTTCCCGAACTTCCTCAGGAATATCAATCCATCTTTCCGTAGACATTTCCTGCATGATCAATTCTTTCGGGAAAATAGCGCTCATATCATCGGGAGTTGCTATTTTTCCGGTTTGCGGGCTGTAATAGGGTGCCGGTTTGTTCGGCATGTCTGCAACGATATTATACCATTGCTTCGGGATCTCGCTCTCATCTAGAAGGATTTTTGCAACGTCATTTTTACTCATCGTTCTCATCTCTCCTCATCAAAAACATTTTAAAGATATTTTACTAGAAATTGTTTATATCTTCAACCATTTTAATAGAGCCTTCCGATCCCTGCATTTTATTTCAGGTCAGTTTAAATGTAACTTTTAAAAAATGGAAACTCAGCTTTTAGAAAGTACATCTGATAAATTCATCTTCATTTTAAAAGGAATTCTTCAAAAAACGGCGAATAATATTCATGAGAACTTTTTATATCTGGAGAATATGCTGCGTGGAGATTATATTTATACGGAGGATAAAATGCAGTTATTGAATTATAACCTTGAAGCCCAGATCTCTTTTGAGAGTGATAGCATTGAAAAGATATTGGCCTTGTGCGAGGAAGCCATTGAATCCCTTACTTTTGATGAAAGTGCAAGGTTTAAGCTAAAGAGCGCTATTCACGAGCTGGTTGTAAACTGCATCGAGCATGGATATAACAAAAGTTCAGGCGTTGTCACCATTACCTTTAAAAAGCATTCCGACTCAATTTTTATAGAGATTTGTGATGAAGGAGAAGGCCTGGATCCTTCCCTTCTTGATACCGATCGCGATATCGAAAATATTGAAGCTGCAACTCCTAGAGGATGGGGTTTGATGATCATCAGCAAGTTCGCCAGGGAGTTCAGAATTACCAGCAATACCCCTAGAGGAACCCGGATTTCCTTATATATACCAACCCAAGCTTAGAAGAAGTGTATTTCAAAAAAACTAATATTTCACTCAAGCTTCAAATTCCAACAGCATTCTTTGATTCAAAAAAATTGTATCTACCGGAATTTGCAAATCATTCCATTTTCGATGGCAGGTTAAAGCCTGTCAGTTCATGAACCTGATATCTTTCTGTTACCCGGTCCCGATTGCTGTAGTCAAACAGTAAAATCCTATCCTTTTGTTCCTTGCTGTTTTTTTCCTGCAGCACATCATAGCGGAATATCTCAAAATGGACTTGCTTGAAGATTTGTTTTGCGGGCATCCCACAAAAATCCGGAAGATATTTTTTTATATTTTCTTCACTTTTCAGAAACTCAAAACACATTTCTTTAAAACCCGCCGCCAGATTTCTTTCAATTCCGTCCGGCAGGTTGTTTGAATTGTCAGAGCTCAAATAATCCAGCTTCAGTAATTCCTTTATCAGCGGAACCGCTTTATCTTTTCCAACCCGTTCGTTTAAAAAGTCTATCAGAATACTATATAATTGCCTGCTGGAAAACCTCGAATCCAGGTATCCCATTGTTTTGAAGAAACTGAAAAATGCCTTGTAAAAATCAAAGGGACTTGAAAACATATTTTGAATGAGGTACCCGATGGACTGAACAAATCTGCCTGAGTTGTAGTAACGGTCCAATACTTCTTCAATCCCTTTCAACTCCAGCAGCTCATCAAAGGAAATAAAATCGTTATAAAAAACCTCATAGGGCGGATAGCTCCGATAACCATATCCGTACTTCTCAGCATCAACCCGGATACTGGAGCCTTTGAGCATCTTGAGGAAACCCAGCTGAAGCTGATCCGGCTTCAACCTGTAAACTTCATTGAAGGAACGAATGAAAGAGTGATAATCTTCCGCCGGCAGTCCGGCAATCAGATCAAGGTGGAGATGGATGTTCCCCAAACTCTTTAGTCTTTCTACATTATAAAAAAGCTTCTTCAGGTCTGTTTTCCGGTGAATCAGTTCCAGGGTCTGCAGATTGGTTGTCTGAATCCCGATTTCAAATTGGATCAGTCCACGGGGCGCTTTACTCAAAACTTCAAACACTTCCTCGTCAAATAGATCTGCAGCCGCCTCAAAGTGAAAATTGGTATTCAGATCCTCCCCTGCCGCCTTCCTTTGCAGGGCCAGCTCAATGATAAAATCAAAAATTTCCATCGCCCTTTGCTTATTGCAATTAAAGGTCCGGTCAACGAATTTAATCTGTTTAACTCCTTGATGGATGAGTTTCAAAAGATCGCTGCGGACCCGGTCCATGGAAAAATACCGAACTCCCTTGAAGGTAGATGAAATGCAGTAAGAACAGAAAAACGGACATCCCCTGGAAGACTCATAATAAATGATCTTGTTGCTCAATCCGGAAAGTACCTCTTCAGTATAAGGAGATGGTATACGCCCCAAATCTTCAATCAAATTGAAGCCTTCATTGTATATCACAGACTGACCGCTCCTGAATGCCAGACCATTGATCTTATCCCAATCTTTGGAGCCGCTTTTCAGATGACTCAACAAACAGGGAAAGACTTCCTCTCCCTCCCCTGATAGAATAAAATCTATGGAAGGATGCTCCTCCAGAATCTTTCCTCCGTCAAAGGAAACTTCCGGCCCCCCCAGGATAATAGTAATCCCAGGCTGTACTTTTTTCAGGTTCTCACAAATTAAGTGTACATGGGATATATTCCAAATATAACATGAAAAAGCCACAACATCCGCTTTCGCACGGTAGATATCTGCAAAAACAGTGTCGAGGCTGTCATTGATGGTGTATTCTGCAATACTGACTTCACCGCATCCATCTCCGCAAGATGATTTTAAATACCAGGCGGCTAAGGAAGTATGAATAAATTTGGAGTTGATTGCTACAATGAGTGTTTTCATAAAAACCTCGCTTCTATATAACTTGCAAAAAATATTTTACAACGGAATTCTCCTTTAATATTTTTGCAAGTTGTTGCCTTAAAGTAATTTGCGACAATCTAATTTTCCCTTGTGATAGAATCATCGCAACTTATATCAATTGGAACAAAATCAATTGCGAGGTTATTATATCAGAAAAGAATTTATGCTTACAAGGCTAAGGATACCACACCATAATTTGATGCTTATATTCCCAGTCTCATAATTCTCTGCCACTCTATAAAAATATCTCCCAGGTAATCAAGTACCCCTTTTTTCCTCACTTCTGTCGCTATCTTCAGTTCACTTTCGGCGATCACCTTACCCTCCAGCGTATACTTTAGCCTTCCTACAGTTTGCCCTTCACTGACTGGCGCATTCAGACTATCCGGCCACTCAACTTCCCGCTGCAGCGAGCTTTTTTCATCCTCACGCAAAGGCATTTCTATACTGTCCGCAGCATATACCGGTGTATTTTCAAATATCCCCTTGATCACCGGGATTTTACCGATCTCTTCTCCCGCTGCCAACAGCTTATACGGCTTATAATTTACAAAACCATAGTCCAATATGCTTTTGCTGCTCTGAGCTCTTTTCGCCCTGGTTGGGCAACCCAAAACAACGGAAATAATTTTGAAATTATTCCTGGTAGCGGAAGTAACCAGACATCTTCCTGCCTGACCGGTAAACCCCGTTTTAACCCCATCTGCACCAGGATACAGTCCCAGCATCTCATTGGTGTTCAATAATTCCTTGCCTGGAATTGCAGCCCTTTTCGTTCCCACAATAGAGCAAAATGTTTTGTTTTGGAGCGCATATCGCGTGATCAAGGCAAGGTCGTAGGCAGTAGAAAAGTGTCCATCCATATCCAGGCCATGTGGAGTTTTAAAACTGGTATTCATGGCCCCCAACGCCTTTGCCTTCTCATTCATCATACCGACAAACCCCTCCACCGATCCTCCGATATGCTCTGCAATCGCGATTGCAGCGTCATTGCCTGAGTTTAACATCAGACCGTAAAGGAGTTCTCTCAGCTTATATTCCTGGCCTTCCTTAATTCCAACGGTAGATCCCCATATGGAAGCGGCTTTTTTACTTACTGTAACTGTATCATTCAGATCACCGTTTTCTATCGCTACGATTGCCGTCATGATTTTAGTCGTACTGGCAATGGCCTTTTGAGACCGGGAATTCTTTTCAAAAAGAACTCTTCCGCTTTTCATATCCATGACAATTGCAGCTGTGGCATCCACAAAAGGTACTTTCTTGATTGCTGCTACAGGCTCCTCTTCAAAAATCGCAGAGGGTACAAGGTCCTGTTCAATTGCATCATCCGCCAGACCCACATTGGGAGATACGACGCTGGTCACTAAACAAACTACCAGCAGGAGCACAATTTTTCTAAACATGATCGTCCATCCTTTTGCTATTTTGATATCTCTAGATTTTCTCGCGCACTATTAAATATATGACTGCGTTCGTAGTTTCATGTAAGCAACCTGCATCCCCGCTTTCACTTATAAATCCGGGTATTGCCTCTTTATACCAAAGCTGTTAATTAGAATATGCCTTGTTCCGATATATATTATAGGAGGTGTGCCCATGGATGGACCAAATATTTTTTCAAACGAATATCTCAGGATTTTTAGTATTTCGGGAGATGTCTTTATTGAAACCTTTAAAAAGGGATTTTCTCCTGACCAATTATTCAGCATACTTTCGTCCCATCCTGAAATCAACATGACCAGCTTTAATGCTGTCCGAACCGCTTTAACCCAAGCGCCAAAACCTCCTGACAAAATCGGTACACTAAAAGAAAGAATTTCAATAGAGGTTCTGGAGGGAGGGCTGAAGGCCACCGTCTCCTTCAATCTTTCAAAGGAAGAACTCAGCATGGATCACCGTCCGCAGCTTATGATGGAAACCGTGAACAAGCTGAAGGAAAAAGGCATTGTTTTTGGAATCAAAAGCGCGGATGTTTTCAACGGCGATCTTCAAAGCGGAAAACCCTATATCATCGCGGAAGGGATTCCCCCTGTCAATGGTACGGATTCTGTAATTAAAATGTACGAGTTGATGGAGTCCAAACCTGAAATTCATCAGGACGGGAAGGTAGACTTCTATGAACTGAAATTGATCAACAGGGTCAACAAAGGCGATTGGCTCGGTGAACGACTGGATGCAACTCCCGGAATTCCCGGGCAGTCTGTTCTCGGAAAGGAAATCAAGGCGCTGGATGGTAAAACCCTGAATCTCAACTATGATAAGAACACCGTCCGTGAAGTTGCTGCAGCCGGTAAAACAGTTTTATATTCCAGGAACAGCGGAGCTGTAAACTTTTTGGATGGAAGAATCACTGTTTCAAACCACCTGGATATCAATGGAGATGTAGATTTCAGGACCGGGAATATCAAATTTGACGGTTATGTAACCATCAAGGGAACTGTCGCAGACGGGTTCTATGTTGAAGCAACCAAAGATATAGAAGTCAACAGTCTTTTGGGGCTTGGCCATGTAAAAGGAATTGTCAGCAAACAAGGCAGCATTTTTATCAAAGGAGGCATTGCTTCCAAGAGCCTGGTTGAGATCAAAGCCGCTAAAAGCGTATTTACCAAATTCGCCGATAATGCCATGATCACCTGCGGCGAAACGGCGCATATCGGCTTTTACTGCATCAACAGCGTCATCAAAGCCCGTGAAGTCATCGTCGAGGCTTCCAACGGTCATATTATCGGAGGAAAAATCTGTGCCGAGATCAAGGTTTCTGCTGCAAACATCGGATCGGAATTCGAAAAACGGACTGAGGTGGAAATCACCGGTTTTAATAGAAATACTTTAAAAGATAACCTGGACAGTGTTTTTCATACGATCAGCGAACTAAAAAAAGAGCAGCAGCGAATCAAGCAGTCGATTGCCCAGTTTGAGGGGACTGCACAACTGATGCCGATGCAGCGTAAGGAGTTGGATGACGGTCTTGAAAGAATGGGTTCGATCAAACTTGAAATTAAGGAGCTCGAAGAGCAAAGGAAAAACATCGCCAATTATCTCAAGGCACGCGGTGACGGAGAGATTGCCATATATAAGAAGATATATCCGAACAGTGTTCTGATCATCAATAAAACCAGGCTGGAGATCACCGTCGTGACTCCCTCCGGCTCATATTACATACAGGATGGAGAGCTCAAACATTTCCAATGACAAAAAATTGTGATATAAACATTTCCAAAATACTTTATTAAGATCAAGCAAAGTACTATAATATTTTTGGTATAACTTTGCTTTTTTTTAGCAATCTTAAATAGAGTTTAACATGAACTTAAACAGACTTCAGTAAAATATGTTCGTATATTATACTGAGCGAGGTCGCTGATCCTACCTTGAATCAGTGAGACCGCATTACGAGCATGATATTTCATTAAAAACACTGGGAGGCAATATGATTAAGAAAATACTGGTGATATCTTCCACCTTTACAGGCCATGGACACAAGAGCATCACTGAAGCCTTGAGCGATCATTTGGTTCATTACCCTGACGTAAGCATTCACGTCATCGATGGGTTTAACCTTGGCGGGAATATGGGTCTTAGAGTAGGAAAAATGTACGGTTCGGTAACAAGAACCGCA
The DNA here is from genome assembly GCA_026418695.1 of Clostridia bacterium. Classification (GTDB taxonomy): domain Bacteria; phylum Bacillota; class Clostridia; order Acetivibrionales; family JAFADI01; genus SKW158. The sequence goes on along the minus strand of JAOAAU010000062.1, from coordinate 24,760 downwards.
AAGGATATATGGAAGCTCATCTGGGATATTCAATGCAGTAAGCCGTCTATTGTAAATGATTTTACAGAAATCGTCATCAGGGAAAGTTTTCTTAAACTTTTGAAAAGTATAAAGCCCGATTTGATTTTATCCGTGCATCCTATATTCAATGCACCTGTAATCAATATACTGGAAGAAAACAATCTTGATATTCCTTTTGTAACGCTGATTGCAGACCTTGTGAGCATTTCCCCGTTATGGGCAGATCCGAGGGCTGATTATATTATTTGCCCTACTATCGAATCCAAATACAAGTGTCTGGAGTTCGGAGTATCGGAGTCCAAGCTTCCCGTACTCGGTTTCCCGATCCGAAAAAGGTTTACCGACCATATTGGTGATAACAACCAAAACAATGATTATTCCTATGACCGTCCTTTAGACTGTCTGATCATGAGCGGCGGTGAAGGCGTAGGTAATATGAGCAGGATTGCCAGAGTCCTTTTGAACAATTTCAACTGCAGGGTAAAAATCATCGCAGGCCGCAATGCGATTTTGAAGCGCCGCCTTGAGAATACATTGAAAGAAAGATATGGAGATAAAGTTGAAATTTACGGTTTTGTAGAAAACGTTCAGGATCTGATGCTGTCTTCGGATATTGCCTTCACACGCGGAAGTCCGAATACTGCATTGGAAGCTGTAGCCTGTAACGTCCCATTGGTCATCACCGGAGCACTGCCTGGACAGGAAGAAGGAAATCCCGGTTATATCCTGAAGTACAACCTCGGGGTTGTTTGCAAAGAACTTAAAAACCTAAAAGGAACCGTCAGTGAATTACTTGCGGATAACGCCAGGAAGTTGAACAGCATTAAGCAATCCCAAAGAGAATATCGGGATGCCGATATCGCTAAAAACATCGTTGATTTCCTTTTGAAAATCGAGCCCAAAGCTGAAGTCGATTTCGATGCAATCAAAACCGGTTCAAGGTTCAGGGGACTGACCGAATTTGAACACACCAGAAAGTCCTTCATGAAAGCCCGGCAGAATCTTCAGGACGTCATTGGCCCGAAGGCATTTCAAAGATATAAGGAAAGAATCAAGAACAGAAACAGATAAAATACTTTTTGTTAAAAAAATAAGGATGGAAACCCCATCCTTATTTTTTATCACCATGAATGCCAATCTTTACTTTGTTTACCGGAACATTTTTACCGGAGCGCATCAGCGCCATATCTACTGCTCTAACAATCCCGGAGCAGCATGGAACTTCCATAAATGCAACTGTAATGCTCTTCAGATCATTATTCTCGATAATCTGAGTCAATTTATCTGCATAGAATTCAACATCATCCAGTTTCGGACATCCGATTACCAGTGCTTTTCCCTTTAGCAGATCAATATGATAGTTTGCATAGGCAAAAGGTACACAGTCTGCTGTAACCAACAGGTCCGCATTTTCAAAGTAGGGTGCATTTACAGGCACCAGACTCAATTGAACCGGCCATTGTTTTAACTGAGGCTTGATTTTAACCTCGATATCTCCAGCACTGACCGTATTGGCGTTAGCTGCATTTTCCCGATTTCCAAACATCATCATCCTGCTTCCCGGACATCCTCCGTGATGTTGGTGTCCATGTGCCTGATGCTGATGAACCACATTGTTCCCCCTTGTTTTCTTAACAAATTCCATCGCTTCCGCCTCATTAAAGTCGTCTGCATCTCTTTCAATAATGTGCAGCGCATCCTGAGGACAATGTCCAAGGCAAGCTCCAAGTCCGTCACAGTATGAATCCTTCACCAGCTTTGCCTTACCGTCTATAATCTGAATTGCACCCTCTGCGCAGTTTGGTACACATAAACCGCCCCCGTTGCATTTGTCTTCATCAATTTGAATAATTTTTCTTACTGCCATTGTAATCCCTCCTATTTAGTAATATGAGGTATTTCCCTCCGAACAACTGTACTTTCTTGTTCATGGGGGTATCCCCTTTTAATAATCAGCCTTTAATTATAACAGTTTGTTATGTAGTTCTGAAGTGTTTTTTTCAGAACCATCTTATGTTTATAGTATAACGTCAGTTGATTTTATTTTCTGTGATATATATCATACAAGTTCATGTTTTTGAACACAAAAAAGGAACCGGGAACTCCCGATTCCTTCTATAGTTTTGTAAAGATTAATTGTCGTTTGTAAGCTTGAGTTTGTCGAAAACAAAGAATATTAAACTTAGCGCCATGCCTACAACTGTAGCCAAAGCCATTCCCTTTAATTCAACATTGCCCAGCTTGATGGGAATCTGGCTGATTCCGATGATGAAGATGACCGCTGTAAGAATCAGGTTCTTTGATCTGCTGTAATCTACCTTGGCTTCAACCAACATTCTGATACCGGATGCAGCGATAACACCGAAGAGGAGTATGCAGATGCCACCCATTACCGGAGTAGGAATACTGGAGATAGCACCTGAAAGATTGCCAAAGAACGCAAGGATGATGGATATTACTGCTGCGCCTCCGATAACCCATACGCTGTAAACTCTGGTGATCGCCATAACCCCCATATTTTCGCCGTATGTAGTTGTCGGTACGGATCCTGTTAATCCGGACAGCATCGTTGACAGCCCATCCCCAAGAAGTGATCTGTGCAGCCCAGGATCTTTCGCCAGATCTCTGCCAACAATATTGCTTGTTACAAATAGATGCCCGATATGCTCAGATATTACAACCAAAGCAGCGGGAGCTATAATCAGCATTGCGTTGAAATCAAATGTCGGTAATACGAATTGAGGGGCAACGATAAACTGCGCATTTGTGATCTTGGTAAAGTCAACCAAACCCATTATTGCCGAGAGAACATATCCTGCAACTACAGCAAAGAGTACCGGAATAACTGCCATAAAGCCTCTGAACAGGAGCGAACCTAAAATGACAACTGCGAGTGTAAACATGGATACGATTGCGAACTCTGGATTGATTGAACCGTCTGCATTTTTGAAAGCCATACCGGTTGCAGTTCCTGCAAGTTCAAGACCGATCAGTGCAACAATCGGGCCCATGGCAGCTGGTGGTAATACAACGTCCAGCCATTTTGTTCCGACTGCACCGATGATCAATGCAGTTATTGTAAAGATGGCACCCGCAAGAACAAATCCGCCTAAAACTTTGGAGAAGTTGGCCTTTACATCTGCTGAACTTGTTAAAACAGCGATTGCAGGCGCAATAAATGCAAAGCTGGAACCTAAAAACGCCGGAGCTCGTCCCTTACATAAGAACAAATAGATCAGCGTTCCTATACCGTTGAGTAAAAGTACTAATGCAGGATCAATGACCTGTGCCTTAGCAGCGTCATTGAAAAGGAAGGGAACCAATACGGATGCGCCAAACATGGCAAACAGATGCTGAAAACTGAGAGGCAGCCCTTGAAGCAGAGGAACTTTTTCTTCGACTTGAATGATTTTTCTTTCCATGAACTTTTCCCCCTTGAATTTTTTATTCTAAAACAAACCGTTTTTAGTTTGCTTCAAAACCGATAGCAGTATGAATTTGAACAATAAAAAAGGACTTCCGCCCGTGCGAAAGCCCATTTATGCATAAGAAAAACATACACAAATAAAAGTGCTTTACCAGCCTCACAGGGCTAATTTAAAAGCCTATTTTTTATTAGTATATCACGGCATGGGAAATTCGTCCACATAAAAATTCGACATTTTTCTCAGAAATCCCATCCAAAACTTTCTACTCATAATCCAAAACGATTAAGACACAATAAATATCATAAGGAGGTGATAATCATGGCAAACAACAGAAGCAAAACATCCTTCGACAACATGAAGTATGAAATAGCTAGAGAAGTAGGCGTTAACTTAAAGCAGGGATATAACGGTGATTTGCCAGCTAGAGAAGCTGGTAAGGTTGGTGGAAATATCGTTAAGAAGGTATTCCAGTCTTACACTGGAAACAGCTATCCTACTGAAAGACTCGGTGACACAAGCAAATAATAGCTGTTAAGATAAAAATAGCAGGAGTTCAAGCTCCTGCTATTTTTTTTACTATAAAGCTTGCATTCCTTCAAGAATTAACTGAACATACGTCTATCAAAAGCAATTTGCTAAAAGTCAGGCATTCAAGCTGGACTGTATGCTGCCTGCTTCCTGCTGTGCCCTGCCGATATCCTGCTGGATTGCATTTTGTGTTTGATACCATCCCTTTTGTACCATGATGCCGTAGATCTTGTTTTTACCATGGATTTTTACCGCATATATCATCTGCGATTATATTCGAAAATATTCATGATTTTTTGAATTACAACAGCCTCTTTTCAATACATGATCTAAAATAGCCATGATAGTCAGTATTACCCCCAAAAAAGCACCTGTATTTATTGAAACTCCTGTGATATAATTTGATGACATTTTTAAATTCTGGAATTTTAACAACGGAGGAAAATAAATGATACATATCATACTTCCGGTATTGCCGAAGGAAAAGACCGAAGGATCAATTCTGGGGAAACTTTTAAAGTAAAGCCTGCTTTCCAACCATGTTTATTGCGATTACAAATAGTACAGTATATCTTTTGTTATCCTATTAATTATGATTATGCGGGAGTGAATCTTGTGAAGATTGCGTTTTTATCCAAAAATAATAAGATTTTAAACTTAGCACCTACCAGAATCATTGTATTAAGTTTTGCATTTTTAATTTTAACCGGTACACTGTTACTGAACCTTCCGATTGCCTCCCGAAGCGGGAAAAGCATTGGGTTCCTAAGCGCTTTGTTTACAGCCACCTCTGCGTCCTGTGTTACGGGGTTGGTGGTTGTAGATACCATGACTCAATGGACTGTTTTTGGTCAGTTGGTGATTCTTACGCTTATCCAGGCAGGAGGTCTTGGTATCGTGACCTTAGCAACTTTCTTTTCCGTACTCCTTGGTAGAAAAGTTGGATTAAAAGGTATGCTTCTGGCTCAGGAATCCATCAATCACTTCAGCTTTGAAGGTGTTGTCAGGCTTGTAAGACGAGTCGTCGTTGTGACCTTAGCTATCGAAACGGTTGGAGCCCTGCTGCTGTCTATTAGCTTTGTTCCAAGATACGGGCTTAAAGGTTTCTATTATGGGATCTTCCATGCGGTGTCTTCCTTCTGTAACGCCGGTTTTGATATTATCGGAGATTATAGGAGTTTGACCGGATTTAACAATGATCCTATTGTCATCTATACGGTTGCCGGATTAATCATTATTGGAGGTCTGGGCTTCATGGTCTGGAAAGACCTTTATGAGTATAGGAAAAACAAATCCCTTTACCTGCATACGAAGGTAGTATTAATCATGACAGCCTGTCTCATCTTCTTTGGGGCGTTGTTTTTCTTTGCCTTTGAATATAACAATCCAATGACCATGGGAAACCTGAATTTTGCGGGTAAAATCAATGCTGCATTTTTCCACTCAGTGACCTGCCGGACCGCTGGCTTTAACTCTCTGCCCACCAATGACATGTATGAGGTTTCCAAGGTGGCATCCATCATTCTAATGTTTATTGGAGCTGCTCCCGGTTCTACCGGCGGCGGTGTCAAGGTAACCACCTTTGGTGTAATATTGATGGCAATTATCTGTCAAATCAAAGGTTCAGATGACACCATTGTATTAAAGAAAAAGGTTCCACATTATACAATCAATAAAGCTCTTGCCATTATTGGCCTAAGTCTCTCCCTGGTCGTTGTTCTCTCCACTGTCTTGCTTGCAGTTGAAAAAGGTCCGATGATCAATGTCGTCAACATTCTGTATGAAGCAACTTCAGCCTTCGGTACTGTAGGTCTTTCAACAGGGATTACTCCCGGTCTTCAACCTGTGAGTAAAGTCCTTCTCACAATTACCATGTTTTTGGGAAGAGTCGGCCCGCTTACTTTTGCTCTCGCTTTGGCACTGAGAAACAAGAAACATACAGACGTTGTATATCCTGAGGGCAAGATCGTTGTCGGATAAGGAATTGATTTCTCGAAAATGTTCATCAGCAGATCAAAAAAGCTCAGAACGTGATGTTCTGAGCTTTTAAAATTTCTTCCTTATCCGATAAAAAACTCCTTCAATTCCTGCTGATCTTCCTGTGAAGATACCGCAATAATGTAGTCGCCGCTATGCAGCACCGTATACCCGTTCGGAATCACCACTTCCTCATCCCTGATGACGGAAACCAGAATACAGTCCTTAGGAATATTGATGTCTTTAAGGCTTTTCCTACACACAGGCGAACTCTCAGTGATCAGAATTTCGCTCAAAACAATCTTTCCACTTTTCAATTTCATGAGGGTTTTCATACCGGAATAATCCACTTCCTGCTCGATCAGATCCGCAATTATGGAAGTACTGCTCACAGCCATATCAACCCCAAGTTTTTCAAACACAGCAATATTTTTGGGATTGTTGACCCTGGCAATGGTTCTTCTAACCCGGAAATTGCTTTTCGCCAGCTGGCATGCGATAAGATTGTCTTCATCTTTCCCGGTAACCGCGATAAATATATCTGCAGTTTCAATTCCCGAACCGGATAGGTCATCAATTTTAGTTCCATCCCCGCAAGTTACGGGAATATTGAGTTCGTTTGCAATCTTTTCGCATAACTCCTTTTTTTCTTCAATGACACTCACATTATGCTTATATGGCAGCAAGGTCTTGGTCAGATAGTATCCAATTTTTCCCCCGCCGGCAATTACTATGTTCATAAGAGATCCTCCTATTAATCAACCATCTCGGTGGTTACCAGAATATCATCCTTGCCCAGCTTGATACCGGGGTTCGCAAACACAAATCCACCGCTCTGGACAACTCCAAAAATCATTGCATTGTCCTTCAGCTTGATGTCTGCAAGCTTCTTTCCTTCACAGGACTTCGGAACCTTTTCATGCTTAAAGGAAAAGACGTTGCTTCCGATGGTATGATTTGTTACTCCAGATTCTCCTAAGACAATGGAGCGGATCACATCAACGGTAATATTGGTTGGGCAGATGGTTTCAAGTCCAAACTGATGAAAAACCTGCTCCCGCGCCGGATTATAAATCCTGGCCAGAACTTTGGGAACCTTGAAGATTTCCTTTGCTACCTGGCATGCCATAATATTGACATTATCATCCGGGGTTACCGCTGCTAGAGCGTCACAAGTCTCGATCCCTGCCTGTTTCAATACATCCTGATCAATAGGTACGCCTGTTATTGTTATTCCGTTAAATCCATGCTGAATTTCCTTAAATGCATGGGGATCGCTATCTATTATGACAACATCATGGCCTTCTTCGGAAAGAACCTGAGCAAACTTAGACCCTACTTTTCCGCAACCTATAATAATGATATGCATCCATTAACCTCCCTTTGGATAAACCACACTAAAAACGACGAGCAAAACAACTTGCTCGCCTCTCAGGGTAAAAAAACATAATAAACTTAATTATATCACGTATATTTTCGTTGTATAGTTTCGTTTTTTACATTTTTTACTGTATTTGATATACCAGCGCAGATTAATCGCAAATACTATCCTGCTTCTCACGCAAGCTTTCGCTTTCAATTGTTTTCATCATCATACAATCCTTATTTATGATGAATAAGAACATATCGTTACGAAAAAATATGTATATATCAAATTCTGATTAGGCAAGGTGATGATGTGCTGGTAGTATTTATTAGAACACTCGTCCTCTATTCGATTGTAATTATCGTGATGAGGATCATGGGAAAACGACAGATCGGGCAGCTGCAGCCCTTTGAACTTGCTGTTGCAATCATGATTTCCGAACTGGCCGCCGTTCCGATGCAGGATACCCGAATTCCATTGGTAAACGGCATTATTCCCATTTTAACACTATTAATCGCACAACTGGTTTTATCTTTTGTATCGCTGAAAAGTGTAAAAGCAAGAGGGGTTATCTGCGGTAAGCCCAGTATTTTAATAGAAAACGGGAGAATTATCGAATCGAACCTTCGAAGTGAAATGTATACACTCAACGACCTGCTGGAACAGCTAAGAATCAAAGATTCTCCCAACATCGCGGATATTGAATTCGCAATCCTTGAGACCAATGGGCAGCTGAGTATCATACCCAAGTCTCAGAAAAGACCTGTCACCGTTGAAGATTTAAAGCTTTCGACGGAATATGAAGGCTTGCCTCTGGACTTTATCGTCGATGGGAAAGTTATGGTCGGCAACCTTGAAAAATCTAAATTGGGCGAACATTGGCTCAGGCAGAATCTGGCCAAACACGGAATCAAGGATTATAAGGAAGTACTGTTTGCCAGTCTGGATTCGCAGGGCAACCTTTACTACCAGAAAAAAGAGGGCCGAAAGGAGAAATAGCAGATGCATTCGGTGAAAGTCCTATCCTCTGTAGCGATCATAATCGCAATGATTCTAGGCATCAGCTTCTTCACCATGAGAACTCTCAGAATCACTTCCGAAGAACTGGACAGCCATATCATTAAAGTTGAAGACAGCATAAAGGCCGGCGATTGGGAAAAAGCCAAGGAAGAACTGAAAAACGTAGAAGACTCGTGGTCAAGAACTGAAAAAACCTGGACAAAGCTTCTGGATCACTTTGAAATTGACAACATTGATACCACCCTTATCAGGCTCTCCAGGTTCATCGACAGCAATGACAAGCCCCTTGCTTTAGGGGAGGCTGCTGCGTTAAAGCAGTATGTCAACCATATCCCGGAAAAGGAGTCGCTATTGCTGAAAAATATTTTTTAAGTATAAAAAAGGCCCGCTGCATTGATTTACAGCGGACCTTTTAAACTCTCAATATAAAAGCTATTGGAAATTTCTCGATACGAGGAACAGAATAAACGTTGCATAAAACACACCACCGAAGACTAGCGGAATCGGATTCAGATTCCCCTTGATCTTGATCCAGCTGTAGGTTACCAACGCCGAAGCAATAGAGAGTACTGCGCTGACAATCGCTTTGATGTCCAGCTCCCAAGAGGTCGCAAGAATTCCGATGGCTACCGGAATACAGCTTTGAAAAACCATTGCCCCGGTAATATTCCCTAATGCCAAGGTATCCTTCTTCTTGCTGATCCAGATCACGCTGTTGAACTTTTCAGGAAGTTCCGTCGCTATGGGCGTAATAATCAGTGAAAGTACAAGCGCTGATATCCCGAAGACTTCGGATACCTTCTCAAGATTCTCAACGAAGAGCTCAGCTCCTAAAACAATCCCCGCCAGTGCCAAAAGGACTTGAAACAAAATGACAGCCATATTGGGTTTGGCCTTGATCATTTTTGTAATATACAGGGTCTCCAGTTCGCCATGGCTGACATGATCCTGCTTCACTGTGAGGATAATATAATAGATATAATATGCAATCAAGAATACCGCGACAAAAGGCCTTATGACTGCAGAGTGGATCAATGCTGCTGCCACTCCGATGGAATAAACGATGATAAAAAATCCGATATCCCTGCTTAAGATCTTATTGTTCACAAGCATATTCAGACCTGTTTTTCTCCGCTTCCAGAAGATCAACACACTGATTCCCGAAATAAAGAAAGCCAGTGTACTGAGCATAAAGGGTGCACCTACAATGGCGCCAATTCCGACATCCACCGAATTCGCACCATGATTTGAGAATAAAATTGCTATAATGGGAATCATCGTCTCAGGAAGACAAGTTCCAACTGCTGAAAAAATACTTCCGACAACCCCATCTCCAACCTTCAGCTTCTTGCCCAACCACTCAATCCCATTGGTAAACAGCTCACAACTCAAAAGAATTACAGCAAGACTCACAGCCAACATGATAAACCCAATCCACATATCAGAAACCACACTTTCAAAAATTTTTTTGAAGCTTCAACCAATCAAACAATAATACGTGGAATACTCCCTAAAGTCTATCTCTCATCCCTCTTTTTCACATGAAAAATAGTATCCAACCGAGGGAAGGAAGCTTATTCCAGTCTACGTATATTATATGACCTTCTAAATGAATTTAAGTGTTAAAGAAGCCTATAGAAAGCAAAATGTTCTCTATGCAGAATCGGTACTCGTTCCTTTAGAATTGAGCAAAGCCTTAAAAAAAGACTTTTAACATAACCCCTTATCCAAAGGATCATGTTAAAAATCTCGTTTCCGCTTCGGGCCGCAAAATCAGGTTAAAAACTGTAATTAACCAGGATGTTGATTCTGCAATCTAAACTACTCCCCTTTAACAAACACAATATTACCTCCATTTCCAGCTCTTGTCAAGCAGTATTTAGAATGATTCCGCCCTTCCATGTTCTGGCTACGCCATGGGCAAAAATATAGCTGATCATAATATTTAAAAGTTCCAATTCCAGCTTGGTTCTATCGGTATGCCTTAAGAGCATCTCAGTATCCGCATCGAATCGGATGACGGGCTTGGGTGCTTTTCTCGTGACTTCCGCGAACCCTTTGAGTATGCAGACATTATTATCCTCATATGAAAACTTGATTTTAAAATTCGGGTCAAAACTGACATCCCGTAAAACCTCTCCAACAAACTCCATGACCAACCCTCCTGATGGTTTCTTCAATAAGAATATCGACATTCGAACGAATATGTTAATGGTTCTCTATGCCTATTTTTTGATTTATTTACCCTTGACAGCCGTCCATTCTCCATTTAAAATAGTATTACGAATTGAATACGGGCAATTCACTAAGCTGGAAGATTGTAAAATTAACGGGGAGAAAGTCGAGGGTTCGAGCCCCTCATTGCCCACCAAAAAAGCTTGGATCTGGATCCAAGCTTTTTATTTTGCGAATATTCAGCATTGCAGTATGGATTATTAAAATTATCAGATACTTATTCCTGCTTAGTTTTTTGAGAAAATGGGCAGTCATTACAGTTTGTATATTCCCTGATCGTTGGAGAGGAGAGTGGCCATCGGCTGGTAAAAGTTTTCGTGGTACGTTCATATTCAAAACTACAATTATTACACTTTTGTTTGCGGAATATGGACAGGCATATTCCCAGTAGGTTAAGCAGAATAAACAAACTGATCAGTAAACAATAATACGCTTTCATATGGCTACCTCCGTATTCATTATACCATCGTATACTTGATATTGTAAATCATGGAACTATTATGAATAGAAGCAATTCAATACTCTATGTCCGTGAGATTCTATAGCGATTTGACTAATGAGCTCATAAACAGTTTTTCTAGTCTCAGTATAGAGTTTTCAGGAGAATGGCATTATAAAATGTCATGCTTATGTATGCTGAAATATCCTATTCTTTATCTGAGGCTTCACGTTTTCGCAATACAACAAAATACAGCACACATGCAATCAGAATAGAAGCTGCTCCCCAAAGATACATCCGGCTATAGCCTACGAGAGACGCAACAGCCCCAAAAATCATTGCTCCCAAGCCAATTCCGCTGTCAAAGCCAGTAAAAAAGGTTGCATTTGCGGCTCCGCGACGCCCCGGAGGAATACTGACCACGGCCATCGTTTGTAATGTTGACTGTACGGCACCAAACCCAATGCCATATAAAAAGGCAGAGATCAAAAACATTGGCAGTACGGAAGCTTTTGATAAAAGCACCAAAGAAATAAGCAAGCAGACTAATCCGGGAATGACTGCATACTGATCTCCCAGTCGATCATAGATACTGCCAAAGGCAGGCCTGGATAGGATTAAAGCCAGTGCATAAAGGGTAAAAAACAATCCAATTTTCTCAATTCCTTGTTGCTGTGCGTAAAGGGCTATAAAGCTGGTGATGGCTCCATAGGTCATGGAAACAAAAAAGATGACAATGGCAGGACGAACGGAAGCTTTTTCATAAAGCGAAGCCCTTGTTTTTGTGTTTCCTGCTTTATCAATAGGATGATTCTTTAGAGTAAAAGCCAAAAGAAAAACACACCCGATGATCCCTGCAGATATCAAAAACAAAGTATGAAAACCGTACTTTGAGGTCAAATGCAATCCAACTGCCGGAGCTGTAGCCATGGCAATACTGCTTGCCAAACTGAAATATCCCATTCCCTCACCAAAGCGCTCTTTGGGAATGCAGTCTGAAGCGATAGTATTGCTTGCTGTACTGCAAGCGCCCCATCCAAGACCATGAATTAAGCGAAGCGCTATAATTGCTCCGATGATTGGAATCCACTGATAGGCTAACACTGCTATAATGAATACTCCCAATCCAAAAAGAAAAACCGCTCTGCGTCCGATGCGATCCAGCGCCATACCTGTAAACGGACGGGCAATCAAAGATGAGATCGTGAAAACTCCAGCTATCAATCCGACTATAGGACTCTCCCCTCCCAACTGCTTAATATATAGCGGGAGTGTCGGCTGCAGCATTTGAAAGCTTAAAAATATCATCAGATTTAATAGTGCTATCCGGATAAAATCTTTTGTCCAAAGATGTACCCTTTCCCCTTCCTGTTCATTCAATTTCTATCCCTTCCTTCTTGTGAAAACAGTTATTCTTAGCTACTCTACATCGGAATTGAGTTTATCTCTTTCCTTGTGGATACAATTCAGAATTTTTTTGAGTACCTGAAGTGTTTGTTCATATTCATATTCCGATAAATCCTTTAAATAGATATTCAGCAATTCGGTAAAGGTTGAATTGATTTTTGGTATGATTTGTTTTCCCTTTTCCGTTAGGAACAATCGGTTGTAACGCCGATCCTTTTCATCCTGCTCTCTGGTGATATATCCGCTGTTGATCAAGTTCTTGACAGCTTTTGCAGTTGTCGACTTTCCAATAAATAAAGCGCTGCTTAATTCCTTTTGGCTGATGCCTTCATTTCTTGAAATGAAATAGAAGAAATCATGCTGACCATGTTTTATATCAATGTCCGCCAACTTGCTGTTCATGATGCTTTGCGCATTTCTGTGAATTGCTGCGATATATTTGCCAAGGGATTCCTTCTGCATAGACAACCTCCGATATTAGTTTCCTTTGCAACTAATTCCAGTGTACAATTAATTAGTTTCCTTTGCAACCATTTTTTTTTATAAAGATTAGTTCATAAAAATTAAAGAAGATAGATTTAAAATCAAGCAAAGACGTAAACTCTCATTTTAAAAACATGCTGAACCCAAAGAGAACCAAAAATACGCCTACGACACAATCCAGATATCTCAATCGTTTTGAGTTTAAAAAACGCGTTATGTATTTGCCAATCAGGCTGAAAATCCCTAAAAATAAAACAGTGGATAATACACACCCGGCTGAGTAAAACAGAATATCCTGCAGGCCCGCTAGTTTTTTAGCCCCGATCAATGCTCCAAAGATACCGGACCAGAAAACTATTGTCAATGGATTGGTCAAAGTCAGTTTAACTCCATATAGCAAGCTATCCCTGCTCTTTGATTGCTGGTCGGCCATCACTTCTCCATTTCCTGCTTCGGAAGCGGCCTTATCTTTTGAGGAATTCTTTAAAAAACTCTTTATATATTTATAGCCAAAATAGATTAATACACCTGCACCCCCCCAAAAGATCAGCTTGTTAAGAAACTTGATTTTTAATAGCGCTCCAATTCCTGTGAAGGATAATATGATATAAAAAGTATCCACCAGTGTCACTCCCATTACCATCTTGAATGCTTCATAAAAGCCCTCTTTGATTGATTTATGCAATACTGCAAAAAACACCGGTCCGATGGCCAATTGAAGCGTCAATCCAAACAGGAGACCTTTGATCAAACTCATTTTAATCCCCCCTCAAATATTCATATTCTCTTTCAAACTGGATAGGGCAATGATTGTATTGGTCTTGAGGATGCCTTTAATTCTTTTTAGTTTATTAGATATAAAGTCTTCTAAAGCTTTTGTATCCTCTACAAGTACCTTTACCAGGTAATCATATTCTCCTGCCAGGTGGTGAACCTCAAGGATGGACTCCAATTGAACGATTGCTTTTCGGAATTCCTCCGTCTCCTCTACTCTGGATAAGCTAATCATGATAAATGCAAGCAGCTTATAATTGGTTTTGTCTCGATTGATTTTTATCGTGTATTTTTCTATAATCCCTGCATCTTCCATTTTTCTTATTCTTTCTGCTACAGCCGGAATAGAGAGATTTACCTTTTTACTTATTTCAGAAGTCGGTATCCGGCTGTTTTCCTTCAGTACATCCAGGATCTTTAAATCCGTCTGGTCCATATTCCGCACTCCATTTTCTTAAATTTTAATTTAATTGTATATTTTTCTTTAACTATTGTAAATGTTTTCTGAAAAAACATTAATATTTTAAGTTTTATCAATATTTACTTTATTATAGCAAACCCAACCTATCCCCAAAATATTGAAGCATGCAAAAAAAAGCAAGCTTCCTGGTATTCACCAACCGCTTACTTTTTCATGTCCTATTCATGAGTTTCCGCTGTAATACTGAATATATACTTCAGCGCTTTATTTCCTTGATTCTATCTTTTCATTTTTTTGATATTGTCAGCATCCCCCAGTACTTATAAAATGCGCCCAATTAGTTTATTGCATGCATATATCCGTGCAAACTTCCGACATACACGATTCCATCCTTTACAACAGTGTATGAATGTGCGTCACCCTCCGTCTTGTATTCCCGTATTTTCCCTCCTGCCGCTGCATCCACTGCATAAAGCCGATCATCTTCTGAACCAAAATATACAACATCTTTTACGGCATCCGGTGATGATTGTATATAGGAATTTGTTTTAAAACTCCACTTTTTTCTCCAAGTGAATATTCTACATTGATGTCAGAATTCCTTTTAAAAAATAATTTCAAATATATTGACCGACCGTCGGTCATTGTGATATGATGGAGTCAATCAATCAACGTTGGAGGAAAAAGAAATGACCCGTATCGTAAAAAAACCGGATGAACGTCGTAGAGAGCTTATAGATACAGCCCTTGAACTTTTCCAGACTCAAGGGTATTCGGCTACAACCGTGGAAGCTATTATCCGTAAAATAGGAATAGCCAAAGGCACTTTCTACCACTATTTTCAATCAAAAGAAGATATTATGGCTGCTGTAGTTCAGAGCCTCTTAGATAGGATTGTTGAAGAAGCCCGAGCCGTTGCTGCCGACCCATCCTTGAACGCTATAGAAAAAATAAAGCTTATGTTCGGAGGGCAAGGTTCAGGTTACAGCGAGGCACATGATGTCACGGAAAGTCTGCATTCTCCAGAGAATCGGGAACTGCATGAAAAGACCAATGTTGAAACCATATTGCAGTTATCGCCGATTCTGTCGGAGGTTATAGAGCAGGGTATCCGTGAAGGAATTTTTCAGGTAGATAATGTCCTGGAAACAGTTCAATTTTTATTGGTAGGATCACAGTTCCTTTTTGAACATGTTCTCTTCAACTGGTCTGCGGAAGAAATCCAGAACCGAGCAAAGGCCATGGCCACAATCATCGAAAGGTCCTTGGGCGCTGAAAAAGGAACTTTCAGTTTTCTCGCTGAGATGTATCAAAAGGAGGCTCAGAAGTAAATGGATACTGCAAAAAATAATCTATTCGCTAAATTCCTCATTGTATGGTTCGGCCAGTTGATTTCCAATATCGGAAGCGGCCTTACCGCATTTACTCTTGGTGTATTTGTATACCAGAAGACACACAGTGCAACAAGCTATGCCTTGATCATATTGTTTTCCTTCCTGCCTTCACTGCTGCTGAAACCCGTAGGTGGTGTTCTGGCCGACCGTTTTGACAGGAGACTGATGATGATCATCGGAGACCTGGGCTCTGCATTGGGCCTGTTATTCATCCTTGGTTTTACAATCTCCGGCAACCTGGCTGTGTGGCAGATCTACGCCGGGGCAGCCATCAGTTCAATATTTGCTGCCTTCCAGAATCCGGCTTACAAAGCCTCTGTATCCGACTTCCTGACAGAAGAAATGTATGCCCGGGCCAGTGGACTGATGCAGCTTGCATCAAGTTCCCAGTACCTTGTATCCCCCGTCATCTCCGGTATTCTGTTCAGCCTGATGGATATAGAGTATATTCTCATGATTGATATTTCGACATTTCTCATCGCCGTACTTGCAGTGTTTTGGGTTAGAAAGAGTCTAACACCTACCCAAAGGCCGCAGGAAAAGCAGCACTTCCTTTCAGAAATGAAAGAAGGTCTTTTAGCCATTACGGATAGTCGGGGGATCGTTGTATTAATTACTTTAACATCGGTGCTTTGCTTCTATATCGGTTTTTTGCAGACACTCATCGGTCCTATGCTGCTGAATTTGATCAGTCCCAAAGGATTCGGAATTGCACAATCCATTTGTGCAACGGGATTGCTGGTTAGCAGCTTGTTGATCGGTATCTTCGGGGGAACAAAGCATCATGTTCGGACATTGTCCTTGTTTTTGGCTCTTGTCGGTCTGTTCTACACTCTGATCGGAGTTTCCACCAATATCTACATCATCGTTATTTCCGGTTTTCTTTTCTTCTTCGCTCTGGCATTTGTACAGACCAGTCTGGAGGTGCTGATTCGGCAGAATGTTGATAATGAAAAACAAGGCCGTGTCTGGTCCCTGATATCCGTCGTAACCCAGTTGGGTTATCCGCTGGCTTATGGTTTTGCAGGCATTTTGGCGGATTACATATTCACCCCTCTGCTAATGAATCATGGTGCTCTTGCTTCTACTGTCGGGAGAATTATCGGCACCGGCCAGGGGCGTGGGATAGGATTCATGTTCATTCTATTCGGGATCCTTGTGGTCATCCTGGCGGCAATCACCATCAGGCTTAAATCAGTAAGGAGCCTGGAACAGGGAAAAGCATCCGTAATATGATTACCGGATGCTTTTTTACTAATGTTTAATGTATTTCAATTTGATATTCCTATATTCCCGGGGGCTACGATAAGAAGTACTTAAAAAAGAGCATTCATCATTGCTGATAATTCTGATTCAAATCCTAATTGTTCATCATCGGATCTTCCATATCAGGAGAGATACCTTCCAAGAAGGTAGGTTATCCAGTCTCCGACTTTTCCGCGGCTGTCAAAGGAAAGGTATCCATCTGCTTTATAAATATAGTTTGTTTTCCAGAAGCCGTCTTTTGTTCTTTTTTGTTTCACATATTGAACGGCACTATTACACGCACTGTCTTTAATATGCCCGGTTAGGTATGCCATTTCAATCAGTTCCAGGATATTCAGCTGGTAGGAGGCCGGGAACGCGATATCCAGTATGTGCTTGGTGATTGGCTCCCCATCGGAAATTCGTTTATAAAGCTCATGCTTCAATATATAATCCATTCCCTTTTCAATCAACGAAGCAACCTCATGATCGGAATGATTCACCGCTTTGCTGTAGTATATCAAAGCTTTCACTGTTTTTGCCATACCAATAAAGCAGGGGGTTGCTTTCATACATCCGCCATATTTCTGAATCCCCTTCCCTGTCCAACTTGTTGGAGCATTCCGTTCAAATATCTGATATTCCTTAATCCATTTCAGTGCACCTTGCACAGCTTCTGCCTGCTCGTATCCCATCTTTGAAAACGCCTCCAACAGCATGGCATTGTAGCAAGGAAGCATATCGTTTTCTTTTCCCGTAAGTGAAAATCCGTATGGAGTTGCAAGAAATTCTTGTATATATTCAATCACTTGATCCGTATACACTAATCTTTGCGAGTAGGGAATTTCGGCCAATGCGATCATCCGCCAAACAGCAAACAGTGGCTTTTTCTCAAAGGTGGAGGTCAGCTCGTTCACCAATTGAGAGGAACTCAACAGGTTCATGATTTCGTCAGGTCCTAACACCTTTTCTTTATCACAATCAATCCTCAATTTCAGTGCAGTATCCATAAGCCCCCTCCTTTGCTAATTTGTTATATCCTTTTCCCTATCATCATAAACAATGGATACTTTCTTTCAGTACCATCCTCAGACTTCCGAATGTTCTCAAAGCATATTTTCCACTTTATTTGGTCAAACCCATACTTCTCTAATTTTTCTGTTAATTCTTCCTGATCAAATCCGTTATGTCCGATAAATCCCTCTCCATGAAACGATCCGTCTTCTTTATCCAAATCTGCTATACACAGGTATCCTGATGTTTTTAACATCCTGGAAAAAGCATCGATAACCTTATCTGTATCAACGATATGGTGCAGTGTCATTAATGTATAAATGATATCATATTGTCCGTGGATCCCGGCTCCTTCTGACAGATCCAACATTACAGGACTCATGTTTTTGATCTTCGCGTTTTCAACTTTCTGTGTTAGGACTTTCAGCATCCCCTGTGAGTTATCTCCTACTGTAATATGCTTTAAACGGGGTTGAAGAAAAAAACTTAACAGGCCGGTACCACATCCATATTCCAATCCGCTCATTTCACTTAGCCCAGGAATTGCCTTCATGATTTCATCGGCTACAATCTTTGCTCTTTGTATTCTTTTGGGTTCATTGTCCCACGTCAATGCCAGTTCATCAAAATTCTCCATGCCGGCTTCCCCTTCCCCCTCATCAATTAATAAAAAATATGCCGCATCATTGCATCCGTTTTGCTACAGATTCATGATACTTTAAATTAACGCTGGGCAATATTTAAAACTCTTTACAAAAGTATTTATGCTTTTTAACTTCTGAAATCAAATCCTTACAGTCTTCCAAATCCTTAGAGACCGTTTTACTTTCGTCTACTTCTACAGCAATAAGCTTTTCTTCCCTTCCTGCATTGATTAGTATATTCCCGTTATAATCAATCACCCTGCTATCTCCTCTAAAGGTGATCGAATCACCTCCACAATTCTCTGTGGTTATACTATTGGCAGCAATTAAATACACATTGTTTTCAATTGCACGGACTCTCATAATATCGAGCGTCCTTTCCTGACAGGTTAATGCAGTGTGACAAATGATTTGAGCGCCTTTGAGCATCAATTCTCTCGCACTTTCCGGGAACCATCCTTCCAGGCAGACGATAACGCCCACCTTGCAGCCATTGATATTGAAAATCTCTGAGCTTTCCCCAAAGGTAAAGAAGTTGGATTCACGGTTTGTTAGATGTCTTTTTCTCTGCTTTCCGATATATCCGGACGGTCCTACGACAATTGCTGTGATGTAGAGTTGAGCGGACTCCGTCTCTACGATAGCGCCAACCAGATGAGAATTCGCTTTTCTTGCTATATCACACAGCCTTTTGGTTGTATACCCGTTTGGAATTTCCTCAGCGATTTTCTTGTACTGATTTACTGTTTCGAAAAAATACCCTGTTGAGAACAGCTCAGGGAGAACAATGATCTCGGCCGAATGATCTATTAACCTCTCAACAGTATCCAAGTTTTTAACCTTGTCATTTTTAACAACGTTCAGTTGCAAAGCGCCAATGATCATAAACTCCAGACCCCCAACTCTATAAGATAAACCCAACTACAATGTAAGTATGACAGGCTCTCCGTTTGTGACAATAATGGTGTGTTCAAACTGGGCCCCAACGCTTTTATCCGGTGTTCTTAGTGTCCAGCCATCTCTATCTTCAATGACATATTCGGCGCCTGTTGTTAAAAAAGTTTCAACGGCCAGCACAAGCCCATCATTTAGAATTCTTTTATCCCATATATCAAGATAATTCAATATATAGTCCGGTTCTTCATGAAGCTTTCTGCCGATTCCGTGTCCTGTCAGATTACGAATGACACCATAACCGTATTTTTTTGCAACATTGTGTATTTCCTTTCCTATCCGATTCAGCTTGTTACCGGCATACGCAGCCTTAATCCCCTGATATAATGCTTCTTTAGATGCATCACACAACCGATTTGTAAAATTAGATTTTTCTCTGACAACAACGGTTTCTCCGGTATCGGCAAAATACCCGTCCAATTCCGCAGAAACGTCTACATTGACGATGTCACCAATTTTCAGGCTTCTATTATTGGGTACACCGTGAGCGATTTCATCATTGATACTGATACATGTATATCCGGGGAAATTACGCTCTTTTTTTGGCGCTGAAGTGGCTCCGTAGCTTTCCAAAACACAATTCCCTATTTCATCCAGCTCTTTCGTTGTAATCCCTTCTCGAATGTTCTCTACCATTTTATTTCTTGCAAGAGAAACAATTTTTCCAATTTCCTTTAAAGCCTGCAGATCGTATTGTGTTTCTATTGACATTGGAATGTCCTCCATAATATTTTTCTTGTTATCTTTTTCTTCTGGACCTGTTAGCTCGTGATACTCTAATCCACTTCAGCCTATAGTTTGAAGTACAACCCTTCGACACCTTTAATCCCTTGTATCGGCCAAACTTTTCCCTGATTGAACGATATTAAGCCTGCACCCAAAAAGCCCATCGGACATCAAACTTGTCAATGAATCTTACAACGCAAGGGCTATAATCGGTAGCTTGCAGAGGAGTAATTGTTGTACTTTCGTCTTTCATCACGGAGTAAGCCGCTTTCAACTCCTCTTCACTGCCAAAACTGACAGCCAATTGATACCCTCCTGACTTAGAATCCCCATCGTTGTCACCAAAATCATTCAACATCAGCAATTGGCTATGAATTAGGATTTCCGCATGAATAACGAGATCCTCCCGATCAGGTTTTAGCATCATTGTCTTAACATCAGCATTTAATGCTTTTACATACAGTTCAATTGCTTCTTTGCATTGTCCATTAAAATATACATGTGTTGCTAACATAGGATCCCCTTTCAATACTGCACCCTCGTATAAACCAGAATATTGCCTATCTTCAAATCTTTTTTTCCATACATATTGATTCTTTCATTTCTTTATACTGTCCATAATTTTCTATAACTTTGTACCCCAGTTTGTTATATAACCCAATTGCTTCAACTAAAAGCGAACCGGTTTCCAATATCAGTTTTGAATACCCCTTGTTTCGGGCTCTTTCTTCCAGTACACGCATCAGTTGTTTTGAAATTCCTTTCCCCCGATACTCCTTGCGAACGAAAACCCTTTTCACCTCAGCTGCATGCTCGTCATAAAACTTGAAACTTGCGCAAGCAACCGGCATTTCATCGATATAAATCAATATCGCATCATGGATATCTTTCAGTGTATTGTATTGAGCATATTGCTTTCTTTGCTTTTCACCGCCGACAATTTCATTAAGGTTGGCATCAAGCATTTGACATAGTGCTATAAAATCTTTATTTGTCCCATCGGTATATACGATTTCCATATTTCCCCCACCAACCTGTATACTAAATGCTCACATTTCCTCGTTTACTAACCATATAAGCATGAATACTTTTTGACTTTTGCAGAAGTATCGTTACCATTAAATAAGAAATGAAAAGATAAAGTGAAAGTATAAATAATAAGAGCTTATTTCCGAAGTAAAATGTAATCAGATCCGCCAGAGAAAGAACCAAATAGACAATGCTGTAGAATGTAAGTAACCATTTGGACCAACTATACCCTTTAAACAAAAGAAAACAGAGTAATACGATAAAACAAAACCTTACTAGAAGTTCCACTACCTTTTCTTTTTCAAAATAATGAAACTGCAATATATTGACTGCAGTGCTGCAAATCACCGATGCCGTCATTAATGACGATACTATAATAATCATGATCCTGCCCAACTTTTCTTTCCCATCCATAATCAATCTCCTTACTGTCCAAATAAAGCCTTCAAATTCCTTGGAATTGCTTCATACCATTCATGGAGTCCAAGCATGTACACTTTTTCTTTCAATTCCTCAGAAAAAGTATTGATAGGCTTTCCAGCCAACAACATATTCGTTTCTTCTTCGGTAAAGAATAGGTAATAAAATGTTATGCCTCTTTCACTCTCAGCAGCCATTCACGAACCAATGAATTAAAAAGTTCTTCCTGTTCTATCTGTAGATTATGTCCAGCTCTATCCAATACAGCAAAAGTCGCTCTAGGATAATTGTCTAAAATTCTCCAAGCATCCTTATACCCTACGATTGAATCCTGACGTCCTAATAGCATCAGCGTAGGCTTATAAAACTTTTCATTCAACGCATCGACATCAAAGGAAAACCAATAGCCCTTCTCAGAAAAACTATGCAAGAACTCACTTTCGCCCAGTTTTATGCCCGCCAGTATCTCGTCCCGATATCTCTCCCAAATTCTTTTACTCTGTACCACCTGTATTGAATCAAAGCCTTTGGCATCGGTTGGTTCAAGCTGTGATAATAATTCGTCATCTCTCTTTAAAACAATATGCGTTGGGAAGTCTCTCTTCTCAGAATTCATATTGATTGCGGGACATAATAGAAATAATCCGTCTACTCTCTTTCCGATTCTTTGTACGATTCCCCTTGCCAAATAACCTCCATAGGACTCACCAGCAAGCAAAAAATTCTCATCCGGAATTACCTTTTCAATAAATTCGATGACAGTGTCCAACATTACATCTGAATTTACAATCCAATCTGCGCTCTTCGTTTTTCCCATCCCCGGTAAATCCATATATATTCTTCTATATTCATCCTGAGAATTGAAAATCGGCTCCATACACCCTGACATCAGTCTATGATCTACGGTATAGCCATGCAGTATGATGATTGGTTTTCCCGCGCCTGTTATTTCATAATTTATAGATAAATTCCTCACTTTACATTCCATTCTTATTTTCTCCTTCTACCGGGTTAATCTATTACTCTTACCCATACATTCTAAAGTACAAATACTATATTCCATAAGTTTATTAGACAAGCGGACGCTTAACTAGACATTTCCCAAAACTATAAACAAGTTTGCTTATTGTCCTTTCGGTAAAGACTATGAAATGCTTATTTCTTTAGAACCTATTAGCCTATTGGATTTTTAAAAGTACATCTTCGCCATAACCCTTCGTAGAACGTTTCACTAATCCGATATCTTTCGCGTAATAGCTCTTCATTTCAAAGTTGCCACTCTGAAATGTAACTTCTATTGCATTGAAAGTACCTGCCGGGGTTTTCACTCGGACATTTATTCCTGTAATTCTATGCTCTCCGCCTTCACTATCCGTCCAGGTTGTCCCAACCTTTAACGGTGTTTTTAGTATTACTTTATCCGTATTATTCTTTAGCTCATCCAAGTAGTTCTCTTTGAAACTTCCATCAGGTACTTCACGACTATAGATCAATCTTATCTCCTTCGAGGTAACTTGATAAACAAGTATTACTCCTGTTCCGGTATCAAACTGCTTGACCTGTATTTTATCCTTATCGAACCTATCAATGGTGTGGGTAAAGCCCTCGTTTTCAAAGCCTCCGCTGAAATGTTTTTTCATGGTTCTCTTTGGAAAGTAATCCTGAACCGTAAGTTTGCTATCCTCATCATTGTTTTTCCCAATTTTGTTATCCGTCAGACCGAAGGATCGAAGATCCATTGGGCGTGCCGGACTGTGAAATCCATTCAAAGCAAATAAAACAAATACCATTCCTCCTATAACAAAGCCTATACCAACAAGTTTTATATATTTCAGATAACATGGATTGTCAGACGGCTTAATCCTGAATCCATCAAACATTCCTATGATCCCCGGCTTGAATATGCACAATAATCCTGCAATGAGGAATAAGACAGCGGTAGCCACTATCATATGATCACTCCTAAAAATATGAGCTGTTTGAAATTGATGCTTTTAATCTATTTTTTTCATGGTATTTACATTTTATAGAAATAAAAAATTGCTGATATTAAAACAATACCAGCAATTTCATGTGCTTTTCAGCTTTAGTATATCAAATCCCGGACCTGATTTCAACCATAAACTTCCATAGTTGTATGGAGGATTCCTATCATTATTTCCGGTAATAACCGATAATTGATTTTCCGATAAATGTGGATGCTCCCTTGCCGAACTGCTCATCGTTTGCCTTCATCAAGTCCTCATTTTCCATATATTGTTTTGCAAGTTCCAACAATAACGGTTTAACTTCTTTCATTTGGTAAAGTTGCCTTGATACAAATTCATATTCTCCAATTAGTTTTTTTACTTCAAATGATGTTGTATCTTCTCCTTGTAATGCAGATATTTTTTTAAAGATCTCTGCGATCCTATTTTGATAGGATTGCAAAATATCAGAGGAAACTGAATTTTCTGCGGCATCCAGAGCAGCCTCCTTGCTGCCGTACCATTCCATCACCTTTCTAAAATTCCTCTGTGCCTCTTCACTACCCGCATTAGTAACAAACACGTCTTTGAAATGATCGATATCACCATAGTTTTCTTCAATAATTCCTAATTGCTCCTTGTTCATATTAGAGACCAAGGACTGAAACATACCCTCAATTTCTTCCTTGCTAAACTCTTGAAAACTCATTTTATTGTCTCCTTTCAATATATCGTCAATCAGACTTATCAACCCCTCCAGCCGTTTCCTTTTCAACAATAGAATCCTCTTTTGGTTGATAAGCGTTTTCTCCTTATCAAAATTGGGATTGTTCATGATGGACTTAATATCTTTCAAAGAAATATCAAACTCTTTGAAAAATAAAATCTGCTGCAATACTTCCAATGCTTTATCGTCATAAAGCCGGTATCCCGCACCATTACATGCCGTAGGCTTCAGTAATCCTATCTCATCGTAATAATGGAGCGTGCGCACGCTAATCCCCGTTAGTTTGGAAACATCGTTAACAGTCCTCATTTTTGTTCTCCCTCCTTTGATATTTTCAATCTACACTATGACGTTACGTGAGAGTCAAGAGTAAAAAATAAAAAGGATGTAAAATGAAAAGGTAACTTCTTGTTTGCAATAGTAAATTCACCATTCATGATTTTAGTTTTGCACTACTTTTGCTACAATTATTTTGGTATGTGGATTCCTCCAAGTTGACTGGAGGTAATTATGTCTAAGAAATATGATGGTAAACATTTGA
>JAOAAU010000016.1 GCA_026418695.1 Clostridia bacterium | reverse complement strand
TTCCATTCCCTATTGAAGTGCTCATCCCATCCATAATCTTTTATATTCATTTTTCAAATCCATCCTTTATGATCTTTTTTTCTTCCTGCCTGCGCTTCTTTTTGTTCTTCAACTCATTTTCCTGAACCCTGGTTCGGGGATTCATCCCCCAACTGCCACGGATTTCCCTCATGTATTCAATCACGCTTTTCTTTTTTTCCATGTTCATCACGTTCCTATCTTCGATCTATTTCATCCAGCAACCTATCGAATATTGATACTTTCTATCCTGCTAGTTAAGCGCGCTCTCTGATTTTAAACGCAAAAAGCCCGCAGATAACGACCACCTGCGGGTTTAAAAAAGTACGTCTGTGCTTTGAAGGTATGCCATCCCTATCCAATGTCATATGCCTTCATCTCAAGGAATTCTTCCTTTTCAGGAAGTTGTACCCTCGATCCTTAAATAAAAGCAATAAAAAAACACGCTACCAATGCGTGCTGCCGATTATCAAATACACGATTCAGGTTGCTCGAAAGAAGTTGCATAGGCATCACAACAAAACCTTTTCTTCGTGGGATCTTTTCAAGCTAAAGAAATTTGAAGAACGAAAAAGAACCCCATTATCGGTATCTTGTGTACCTGTGCCAATATTTAATTAGTTCAAAATCACCTCAACATTTTTTACAGACATCAAAACAACTCCTTTCGTACAGTATTCGTAGTTTTCATTAATAATTGTGTTATTCCTCGCAGTAAATGAAGATATACATTTATCTGCACTAAATGCATTAAATTATAATACCAAATGCAATTAGTTTCCAGTATTTATTATATGTTTGATTCCAGACATTGTCAATTGGTACTCTCCTTTTTGAAATGATAAAGTTTAGCTTAAACTAATTATTCGTGTTTTATCCAACCTGAACTAGCCGCCCCCCGACAGCTTAGTAGTTTCAAATTCTCCTTGATACTTCTTAAACACAGGATGTATGATAGAACAAAGATAATTTCCACCTGACGGCTTCATGAAAACTTGAAGTTCCTGTTTTAATTCAAGGAGCTTTCGAGTGGAAAATTACCGAGCATTACATTTGGAGGCTATGATGAAAGATCAAATGGTTGAAAGCTTTAACCGAATCGCCTTACTTGAGGATAAATGGGACCATAACCAGCGGTACTCCAAACTTTTATTAAAAGAAATCGGTTCTGGCAGTGAAAGCGTTTTAGATATCGGCTGCGGGACTGGGGAATTCACTCAAAAAGTTGCCAATCTGGCTAAGAATGTCATCGGAATAGACATTGCTCCTCAAATGATAAAGGAAGCTCAGAAAAGGTACCCTGCAAAAAATATAAGCTATATTCTCCAAGACTTCGATGATATGGATGGTACACTGCAATTTGATTGTATCGTGAGTATCGCAACGTTTCACCATTTATCCCTGGATACGGCTCTCCCAAAGATCCGAAAAATGTTAAAGCCTGAAGGCACACTTGTTGTGCTTGATTTATATGAAAGAAGCGGGCTAGCGGACTTGTTGCTGGATATGATTGCAGTACCTGCAAACTTCCTGATGAGAAGGATTAAGGGTGGATTTAAAAAGGCTGATCCGGAAGAGATCAATGCGTGGAATGCCCACAGTCATCTCGACAAATATATGTCCATCCGCGACTTAAAGCAAGCATATTGTAAAAGTCTAGGGAATGGTGTGAAAATTAAAAGACTTGTTTTCTGGCGGTATATCGCTGTTTATAAGAAAAGCAAAGCAGAATAAGCGTTTGATGGAAGACACGCTTATTCTCAATCCTGCACTTGAAACTGCACATCACAAAGCTGCTTATACAATCCGTTGGCATACAGCAGTTCTTCATGGGTGCCCGATTCAACGATCGTTCCTTCCTTAATTACCAAAATATTATCTGCCCGCTTTACAGTCGAGAGCCTGTGAGCAATAACAATAATCGTACGGCTTCCGGCAAGTTCCTGTATTGCCTGCTGGATTTTTGCCTCTGTCTCAACATCTACCGATGCGGTTGCCTCATCCAGAATCAAAATCGGTGTATTCCGCAGAACTGCTCTAGCGATAGATAAGCGCTGTTTCTGACCTCCAGACAGTTTTACGCCTCTTTCCCCAATGACGGTATCATAACCTTCGGGAAGCTCCAGAATGAATTCATGAGCTCTGGCTACCTTTGCTGCTCTTATGATATCCTCCATGGAGGCTTCCTTGCTTCCGTACGCTATATTATCCGCCACCGAACCGTTAAACAGGAAGACATCCTGAAGTACGATACTGATTTGGTTACGCAAGGAAGACAGTGTGATATCCCGCAGATCCTTTCCATCCAAAAGGATACTTCCTGTGACAGGATCATAGAATCTTGCCATCAGGCTGATCAGTGTGGTTTTTCCAACGCCAGTAGGCCCTACCAGCGCAATCATCTGGCCGGGCTTCGCAACAAAATTGATTCCCTGAAGCACCGGAGACTCTTGAATATAGTGAAAGCTGACATCCTTAAATATAATTTCACCTTTGACATTGGAAACTTGAATGGCATTGGGGCTATCCTTTATATCCGGTTCCGTATCCAGAACCTCAAATACTCTGTCTGCTCCGGCGATGGACTGCTGCAGGTCTTCAGTGACCCTTGCCAGGGTGGTCACAGGCTGATAGAACAGGTTCAAAAACAATAAAAAGGCAACGATATCGGAGATATTCAAGCTCTGCCTTAATGCCAGCCATCCCCCGAATCCCACAACAATCACGGTACCGAAGGAACTGATGGCTTCAACGGACGGATGGAATACTGCGCTTAGCTTTAGTGCATGAAGCACTGAATCCGTATAGCCTTGAGCCCTTTTTTGTATTTTCTTTTTCTCACGTGGCTGTTGATTGAATACCTGGATTTCCTTCATGCCGGAAATGTTGTCCTGCAGGGTCGCATTCAATTCTGCCAGGGTACTTTGAGCCTTTCTGAAATTGGGCTGTATTTTTTTTGCAAACAGCCATCCCCCAAATATTAAAAACGGAATGGGAATCAGGGTCAGAAGGGCCAGATAGGGGTTGATAAAGAAAAGGATAATGGTGACTCCCGCAATGGTCAGGATATTCGTAATCAAATCAGGCACCGCATGGGCAATCAATGCCTCAAAGGTTGCAGTATCATTGGTCGTTCTGGACATCAGTTGGCCGGTCTGCTTATCATGATAATACCTTAAGGACAGCTTTTGAAGGTGGTCGTAGACAATTACTCTCATGTCCGCAACCAGTTTCCATGCGGCCACATGGCTGAGGTAATTGTTCAAATACCGGAAGACTCCCCTTGCAATATAAGTAGCTGTAAGGATGATTGCGAGATTCCATATCCTTTGCATGGAGGTTGCATTCAGGTTATTTGTAATGATCGCAATCAGTTCCTTGATCAGCAAGGGGCTGACAAGATTGAGCGCGGTGATGGCCAGCAGGCTTATTCCTGATATAATCAGCAAACCCCAATAGGGCCTGGCGTATTTTATAAGACGAATCAGATTTTTCATAGATGTCCCTCGTAACAGTCAGCTTTTCTTTTAAAGTACAGATCTAACTAGCTTACAGTTCAATATCTCTAGTATAACAGTGTCAATTTCTATGATCAATCTTTGGTAGGGATTTTTGAATGTCTATTAATGCAAACATTCATTTCTTATTTCAGAGGTACTCCCACCGAGACTTTGCTCCAGAAAACATATTAAACATGCGTGGAAAGCAGCATGGTAAAGGCTCTTGCTTCAACAAGAGCCTCATTCATCCCGAACAACATTTTTGTAAAACATTCAAGCAAGTAAAATCGATCTTATGATGATATTTATGCAGTCATTTCCCTCTCAACAATGCGATCTAAGACCTCTGCTGCCTTAAAAACTACATTCCTGCATTTAAGTTCTGGAGTAGCATGCTTTTGCTTTAGAGGAATGCAATCAATGGACTCCATCTCTTTTGCATACTCGTCAAACAACTGTTTTGACAGTTTTTTGATCAGAGTACTTTCATGCGCCCGATCCTTCACAAACAATTTCCCTAAAACCATGATCGCGGCTGTCAAAGCACCACACTTATCTCCGATAGCCATGCCCCCGCCAAACCCGGCTGCAAGCTTGAGAGATTCTTTATCAAGGTTTAATTTGTATGCAATATTCGCGCCCTGAAGTATCTTTTCCGCACAGTTTAAATCTTCCTTTTCACCAAAACCTTGCTTTATTAATTCTGCCAGCATAAAACTCCCCCTCAAAACTATATTCTCCTGATATCTGTTCAATTCCACTTATTCCAAACACTCATACCGCTATTCAACAATTATATCGCATTTATAGCTGTCCCGCTTCCTGTTTTTTTGCATATGCTTAAAAGAATTTACGATTTCTATCCTTATTTTCCTAAACCAGTTTCAAGTAAAAAGAAAAGGCGAATCTGATATTCGCCCTTTCTACACCCCTGCATGAAAGAATCCTTTATAATGCATTGCCCGGGACTTATGAAAATACTCGAGTTCGGCAAACCGGTAATACAGCTGCGAATTGCCTGCATTGGCCATCTTCTGCCGTGCATAATGCTCCGAAAGTGCTGCATGCTCCTGGAATCTCCTTTTATAGTACTCCTCATTGTAAACCGTCTGAGGCATGACTTTACTTCCCTTCACCATGGTTCTAGTTTTATTTTATGCAGATTTTAGATTTATGTTAACCTTCCTTGAAGTATCAGTAAACAAAAAAGAACCCAAGAGTATGTACTCAGAGTTCTTTTGTTCGGTACAAAACATTACATTTTGTTACAAATATCTTCCATTCTGTAATTAATTGTGATACACTCAAACTACACTTGATACTACAATTGAATTCAAATTAAAAAGAGGTGTTGGAATGCCTGATTACAATCTCAGCACAACTCCCTGGGTCATTATGGATATTGATTTTGAGGATGGCTTATTGTTTATTTCCGTCCAAAACATATCGGACGTTCCAGCCTATAAGGTCTCCGTTGTATTTAGAGAATCCCTCCTGGGGGTTGAAGGGGCAAAGGATATCTCCAAGCTTCCCCTTTTCAAAAACATTGAATTTCTTGCGCCCCACAAGAAAATCAGGACGTTCCTGGATACCAGCGCCTCGTTCTTTAAGCATAATAAAACTGCAATCATCCATGCAGTTGTTTCCTACCAATGCAGAGACCATAAAAAATTCACCGAAGCGATCACACATGATTTGGAAATCTATAAACAAATCGGGTATATAAAAATCTCCGGCCAGGACAGCTAATACCCTAAGTTTAAGGTCAAGGAACGAATATATAGATTTATCTGGAGGTGGAAGTATGGCAGGTCAAAGAAAGGATCCCTTATTAAACTACCGGTTCAAAATTGAAATCGATGGAATCCAGCAGGCAGGGTTTTCAAGAGCTACCGGATTGAATTCCTCTATCAGTGTCATCGAGTACCGTGAAGGTACAGATCCAAAACAGGTTCGAAAGCTTTCGGGTCTGACGAATTATGGACCCATTATCCTGAAGTGGGGAATTACAGATTCAAAAGAGTTATATCACTGGTTTCATTCAGGAATGGATGGCAGCCCGGAGAGAAAAAACATCAGTATTGTTACCATGGATGACGCCGGTAATGACAAAGCCCGCTGGAACATTATCAATGCATGGCCTGTAAAATACGACGCACCGGATTTCAATGCCAAAGGAAACGATGTCGCTATAGAGACTCTGGAAATCGTACATGAAGGAATCACCCGTGTAGAATAATGGTCTGTATGCATAGTGTTTTATGGACTGCAGGCCACTACATCATGGAAGTGCATTTTAACATCGAATTGATTGAAGATTTGCCATGTTAAAAGCACCTGGTTCACATACATAAATCCTCGAAAAGGCTTTCAGCATTTTGTTGAAAGCCTTTTTGCCGGGTATTTCAGCAGTCTGTACTGTGACATTTATTCTGATTTATAATATAATAGCCATATGACTTTTAATTACAGCAATTATCCTTGTGAGGTTTTTCATGGGTTCGACAACGGTACTGAATCAAGTAATTATTTTATTTCTGATTATGCTCATCGGTTTTTATGCTAGAAAACGGGAGATTATCAATGACTCTGTAAGTAAAAAGCTGTCTGAATTACTTCTTAAGATTACAAGTCCGCTCCTGGTCATTTCCTCCTTCCAGGTAAGCTTTACACAAGAGATTTTGAACAATGTGATTATTGTTTTCATTTTTTCCATGGCTGCCCATGCCATTTCTGCGCTCTTGGGTCAAGTTCTGTTCCAGCGGTCCAAGGAAAGCACCCGGAAGATTATGAAGTTTTCCGCAATCTATTCCAACTGTGGTTTTATGGGATTTCCACTCTTAGAAAGCCTGTTCGGCAAGGCTGGGGTATTGTTCGGTTCGGTCTATGTAGCCGCCTTCAATATTTTTCTTTGGACCAATGGAGTCATGATTTTTAACAATCAAAAGAAACTTGATCGGGATACAATTCGAAAGGCGCTTTTCAATCCTGGGATCGTTTCAGTGATCATTGGGATGCTGTTATTCCTTTTTTCAATAAAGCTGCCTTATCCTGCCGCCAGAACAGTTGAACTAGTCGGTTCCATGACAACTCCGCTTTCTATGCTCATCGTAGGTGCCAATCTTGCAGGCTGCGACTTCAGAAAGCTGCTGTATGGTTTCGAACTCTACTATGTCACCGCTGTAAGGTTGCTGTTCATTCCGGTTCTAACCTATATGCTCTTAAAGCTCCTGGGTTTCTCCGGTACGCTCTTGGGTACCTGCGTTCTTCTGGTGGCAATGCCCGTAGCTGCGACTACTACGATATTTGCTGAAATGTATGAGGGGGATACTCTCTTCGCTTCGAGGGTCGTTGCATTTTCTACCCTGGCCTCCATTTTCACCATTCCTATGATCATGCTTCTCCAATAAATCTACTATCCTAAAATATTATTCTACGCCTTAATTGGCCTTGCCCCGATTTTTGCTTTTTATAGCTAAAATAGTACATGCTTAACGGCCACCACAGAACCCCAAAGATCGGATAAACCGCCCAAACGCTGCGGGGTGAGGAAATGTAGTTAACACAAATGAAAAAGAGTATTGTGATTGTGCTTCCGATCATCGAATATGAAAAGAACTGTTTTCTTCGGGCAAAATACAGGCTGATCGGCCACCATAAGACTGCATAGGCCGGATAAATTGCCCATGGATAGCCTGGTGATATCAATGCGTTTAGCGCTGAATAGTACAGAATCGTCGATATACAGCCACACCAGGCAAACGATAGGGTTTTCGCTCTTTCTCCAGAGATCAGGGTAATCGGCCACCAGAGGACAGGATAAACAGCGTACAGGAACCATGGGTGATCCGGTGAAGTAAAAATGTTAACAGTGATAAGGAATATAATAATAAGTGCGCTGCTGATAATGGAATACCCCTTGCGATCACATCTTGCGTAAAAAAACAAGCTTATCGGCCACCAAAGTACTGCAAAAACAGGATAAATAAACCACAGGGTATCCACCCCGGCCATACTGTTCACCGTGAGGTTCACCGTGATGAAAAATAATATGCAGAGAATACTGCCTGCAATAGAAAATCCAATGGAACTCTTACTCATTTCTGTTACCTCCTATTTCAATTTGAGCCAGCGGAAGTACATGGACAGCGGCCACCAGAGCACCGCGAAGGTCGGATAAACAAACCAGATAACCCTTGGTGTATAGTAAAAATTCATGAATACACTCAATGCAATAATAAGAGCGCTGCCCCAGATTGAATACCCAAGGTGCAGTCCTGCATTATTCTTCACTCCCGGCTGCTTCCCTATCAGCTCTTTTTTGATGTCTTCGATGCTGCCGAAGTCAATAATCGCTTTATTGATGGCATCCTCTTCCGCCTTCCCTTGCTCCATCAAGTCACATACTTTTTCTTCCAGGTTCTGAATAATCTCCTGTTTCATGATATCCTTCTGTTCGCTGTCAGGGATTTCATTAAACATCTCATTTACATAGTCCCGAATACTTTTCATTCTAATCCCTCCATAAATACGTCAATAATTTCCTTTGTCATTCTCCAGTCCTCCACTTGCTGCCGGTAGTATGCCTTTCCCAAGGATGTGATGCGGTAATAACGCCGTTTGGCACCATGGGTGATGTCTCCGAAATAGGATTCAATCAGTTCTTTTTTCTCCAGTCTTTGAAATACGGCGTATAACGTAGCTTCTTTGATCTGAAATTGATCATTTGTCCGTAAGCTTATTTCTTTTGATATCTCGTAGCCATACCGGTCCTTTTCAAAAATCAGTCTAAGGATAATGGAATCCAAATGGCCCCGAATAATATCGCTGTTAAGCATAATGCACCTCCTGATGCAATATTATTCTATCTGACAGAGCAATGTCTGATAGAGTAATGTTATCACGAATTACTCTATCTGTCAAAGTAATTTTTGAATTAATTTTCCAGAACTCATTAACGGGTTCTAATTTCCCTATTTTGTGCTGCTTGATACAAAGACCTTTTCCGGTGTCTACATCAAAACCATTTTCCTTATAAAAACAAAAGAGCCTGAGCATTCTACTCAAACTCTTAAACATTCATCATTGAATCTCAGCTTTTCGGTCGATACGCGAAAACCGCCTCAATTCGGGCAATTATTTCTATTTGGCCGCTCTGGATCGGGGTGGCAGGAGCAGCCGTCTGGTACACCATCGGTATAATGGGGGGGCCTGATTCAAATCCTACTTCAACAATTTGAACCGGGATTTGAGATACAGCGACATTGAGTTTGCTCCCCAATGTTCTTGCTTTCATCAAGGCATCTTCAACCGCAGCATTTAAAGCCCGCTGATAATATCCGGAAGGATCAGAGACAGAAAATCTTATGCTGCTGATTTGATTTGCACCGCTCTGCACTGCCGCATCAATCACTTCGCCGATCTTATTGATTTCTCTCATGGTAATCTCCAGGCTGTGCTCCACCCGATATCCCCTGAATACTTGTTTCCCTTCAACAAAATCATATTGGGGTGTGATGGTATAAGATTGTGTCTGTATATCCTCTGAAGGGACGCCCATTTCCCTCAGGGTTCTCAAAACTGCGGTCACCGTGGATGTATTTTCCTCTTGTGCCTGCGTCAATTGCCTGTTCTCTGTGATTACTCCAAGAACAATAATGGCCATATTCGGCTGTGCTTGAATACTCCCTTTGCCTTCGACCTTCAGTTTGCACGCACGCAGGTCTGCACAGGACGATGTTTTGGTATTGGAAGTATAGGGATAATAATTACTTACAGCTTGGGGCTGTGATGGATATGTCATGGATCTCACCCTCACCTTCAAATGAAATTTACTTAATATATCATATGTCAATCACAAATGAGGGTGAAAGAGATATTGAGAGGCTGAACATTCAAACTTTATCTTTTGACCGGTTTGTTTTATAATATACATTATTTGGTTACTGTCATTGGGAGGAATCACATGTTGGATCTTTTGCGGAAGCATAAAATAGTTGTCATCACCATACTGGCAGATCTGATTTTATTCTGGCTCCTGTTTTATTCCGGACTTGTAGTACCATGGATCAGTCCGAGCCTTGAAGAATACAACGCGAGTGGTACAAGCTTCCCTCGAAACTATAATCAGATATTGCTTTGGTTTGCTTTACATCTCCCCAGCTCCCTGCTTATTGAAAGTGCCCGTGAAAGCATTAAGGGGCCTCAGTTGCTCCTGTCTTTATGCACTATACAAACAGGTTTCATCGCCTTATTTATTCAAAAGGCCATACAAGGCAAAAGGAACGTGCAGTAAGCAGACAGAGCCTCAATATAACTCGCCAAAATGAGTATCTAAGAAATCGGTTTTATTTTCAAGCGAAGAGGGTATAGGTTTGAAGCTTGATGAAAACTTTGTCTCGTCCCATCCAGTCCGGTTTCTAAAAAATTGTCTCATAACGGATATATTCTTTAGACAGCAGCTGTTCTATAATTGCCAGGCCCTTTTCCAGTTCCTCGATGGTATCCGTACCCGATAAAGATATTCGGACAGCGGAAGGTGCAGCTTCCCCCCCAACAGCAAACTTATCGGCACAGAAAACACTAACCCCGTTTTCACGGCAGGCAAGCTCAAACTCTTTTCCCGTCCATGGTTCGGGAAGATTCAGCCAGATAAAGAAGCTGCTTGAATTTCCTGTATAAGAATACTTGGACAACTTACTTTCCACTATCCCAAACCGTCTCGAAACTTCTTCCATTTTTGAAATTATGATTTTATCAGCAGTATGGTTCATAATACATTCCGACACAATGGCCGAATTAAGCGTCGGCGCCATCCAAATGGTATTGACAACGGCTTGCGCAACTTTATTCCGGAAGTGTTTTGGGGCAACGACATAAGCAACCCTTAAACCAGCATAAAACGCTTTCGAAACCCCCGCAATGTAAATACTGTTTTGCGGTATTAAGGCGGTAATTGCCGGAAGCTCCTCCTTGCAGGTAAAGCTGTAGATATCATCCTCAATCAGAGTCAAGTGATTCTGTTCTATGATATTTGCAATCTCTTTCCTTCTTTTCATGGACATACAGGAGGTTGTCGGATTTTGCACACAGGGCATCAGATACACCCCTTTGACTGGATTTCTTCGGCATGCTGCCTCAAGACTGCCCGGAAGCATCCCCTCCTTATCCATTTGAATCGGCTCAAGCTTGATTCCTAAATTCTTCGCAATGGCTTTAATGCCAGGATAGGTCAAATAGTCTACTGCAATTCTGTCTCCTGCTTCCAATAACGAGTTCAGACAGCAGGTTAAGGCATGCTGAGCTCCCGCACAGATCACAATATCCTCCCTTGAAGCTTGAATACCAAAGCGGCTTACCCAGTATGCTCCGGTTTCTCGGTGCTCCGGCAATCCTAAGGGATCCGTATATCTTAAAAACCGGTGAACTTGTTTTTCTTTAAGCAGTTTTTCTATAACTCCCGATATATCCGGCTCACAGCTATACAAGGGAAGTACCAGCCCCATATCAATCGTTCTGGAGGTTCTATCCTCTACTTTCATTATAGAGGAATCCGTCCCCATGTCTGCGGTTATGTATGTTCCCCTTCCTACAGTTCCTGTGATCAGCCCTTTTCTCTCTGCTTCCTTATAAGCACGGGTAACGGTTGTGACATTAACTCCGATAATGTCTGCCAGTTCCCGATGGGTCGGCATCTTCTGCCCTGGCTTCAATACTCCCAGGCGAATATCGCGTTCCAATGCTTCTGCAATGGCGATATAGAGGGATTTATCGGTATCGATGATTTTTGGATTCCACATATTGTATGCACACCCCTGGCATTGTCTTACATACAATTGTATTATTGACTCCATACAATGTCAAATATATAATGAAATCACGAATAACAAATTATTACAATCTTAAGGAAGTGCTTTCTATGAATAGACCAGAAATCCGGGAACAAATGCGTCATCAACTATCCGATAAAACATTGTTTGAGCAAGCTAAAGCTTATGCCTATGACTATATGGATTCCATTTTTGATAAAAGAGTCTATCCTGCACCCGAGGCAATTAAAGGTTTGGAGATATTCAACGAACCGCTCCCTCATACTGCCTCAAATCCTTCCGATATTCTTGAGCTTCTTCATCAGTATGGCTCACCTGCAACCGTAGCCCAAACTGCCGGAAGGTACTTCGGTTTTGTTAATGGCAGCTCAATCCCTGTGTCTGTTGCTGCAAAATGGCTGTCGGACGTTTGGGATCAAAACGCAGCACTCTATGTAATCTCCCCCATTGCTTCAAAACTGGAGGAAGTATGTGAAAAGTGGCTGGTAAAGCTTTTAGGTCTCCCGTCTGAGACTGCCGCCGGATTTGTTGGCGGAAGCTCTACTGCGACGTTATGCGGTTTAGCCGCAGGCCGAAATGAGCTTCTTAGAAAAGCCGGGTGGGAAGTCAGTGAGAAGGGCTTGTTCGGTGCGCCGAATCTGCGAGTAGTATTGGGCGAGCAGGCACACGCGTCTGTATTCAAAGCCCTTGCGCTGTTAGGAATCGGAAAGGACCAGCTTGAAAAGGTTCCTGTAGATGCGCAGGGACGTATGCTGGCTGATAAACTGCCGAAGTTGGATAGCCGCACACTAGTCATTATCCAGGCAGGGAACGTAAATACCGGTGCTTTCGACCCTATTGAAGAAATCTGTGAAAAGGCTAACCAAGCCGGAGCCTGGGTCCATGTTGATGGTGCCTTCGGCCTTTGGGCTGCTGCATCAAAAAAC
Source organism: Clostridia bacterium (assembly GCA_026418695.1). Lineage (GTDB taxonomy): Bacteria > Bacillota > Clostridia > Acetivibrionales > JAFADI01 > SKW158. The sequence goes on along the minus strand of JAOAAU010000016.1, from coordinate 1,921 downwards.
AGACAGTATCTGGTACCCGGACTTCATAAGGCAGACTCATGGTCTGCGGATGCGCATAAAACTTTAAATGCGCCCTATGACTGCGGCATTATCCTTTGTAAACGCAGGGATGCGCTTGTATCTGCCCTACAATCCACAGGTTCCTATATCCTGTATAGTGAAAACAGGGATGGCATGCTGTATACCCCGGAAATGTCCAGACGGGCAAGAGCTGTGGAACTATGGGCATTATTAAAATATCTGGGTCAGCAGGGCTTAGAAGAGCTTGTGGATGGATTGTGTGAACGTGCGAAAGTATTTTCAGAGAAATTGAGTGCTAATGGCTTTAATCTATTAAACGAGGTTGCCTACAATCAGGTTTTGGTTTCATGCAGTACTCCGGAAATAACAAAGGCTACCCTGGAGAATATCCAAAATTCCGGAGAATGTTGGTGCGGCGGCGCCTTATGGGACGGAAAACCAGCCATCCGGATCAGTGTCTGTTCCTGGGCAACCTCCTATGAAGATATTGACAGGTCTGTATCTGCATTTATAAAGGCTCGAAGTATAGCCCAACAACAGAAGGAGGATTCAAATGAAGCTAACACAAAAAACGAATAACCTTTATGATATGATTTCCTCAGCTGAGCTTGATCCGCAGGTCGGTATCAGGATCGCACACTTGACAGGGGATGACAGCTTCTCCCTTTTTGGAGCAGAAATTTCTCCATATCGAAAAATCGCGGCCCACTACCATCACGTCGGACCCGAGATCTATCAGATTATTGAGGGAGACGGCACAATGTATACCGGGAAGGTGACTGTCGCTGGGGATGTTGATTGGAATCCGCCATTTCACATAAAAACCGGAGACTGCTTTACAATTAGTGAAGGAGAGGTGCATCAGCTGCACAATTCCTCCGGTCACAAAATGATTGTGGTCTTTGGATGCTCTAAAACCCATATCACAACCGATCGATCTATAGTCAATGGCTTTAACGATTAATATTCAAAAGGAGGAATACATATGAAATCCTACAAGTTTAAAAAAATTGATGCCTTTACCGAAGGCAAGTCCTCCGGGAATCCAGCCGGTGTCGTATATTTGGATTCCATAGAGGATATTACCACTGAAGGAATGCAGAAAATCGCAAAGGAACTGAAAGGTTTTGTTAATGAAGTGGGGTATATCTATCCATTGGACGAAGACTATTTTAATCTGAAATACTACTCTTCCGAGCGGGAAGTGGATCTATGCGGACACGCTACGATTGCGATCATGCATGACTTGATAAAAACCAGCCCGGAACTGCTAAAAAAAGATACCATTTATATCAATACCAGCAAAGGAAAGCTTTCTGTCTTTAACAGAATCCATACAGAGAATTCAGTTTTTATTACCGCACCGAAGCCTGTCTTTTCAGATAGGAATGTACAATGGCCAGCAATCGCCAAGGCTCTACGAGTAGATGAGCGCATCCTTGATACCACTCTCCCTATCTCTATTGTCAACGCAGGACTTGAGACTTTACTCGTTCCCATACAGCGGTTGGAAGATATTCTCTCCATTACTCCAAACCTGGTTGAGTTGAAGGAATTCTGTATCAGCCAGTCCATTGATATCATCACTGTTTTTACAAAAGAAGTGTCCAATAAGGATAGTGATTATAGGACAAGAGTATTTGCCCCCACCTTCGGGTATCTCGAAGATCCCGCTACAGGCTCCGGGAACTCGGCTTTTGGCTATTATGCAAATAAGAATCAGATATGGCAGGGTTCCTTGATGACCATTGAGCAAAACGGTTCTCTTGATAATTTCAATACTGTTAAGCTGGAATTCACCAGAGATGAGCATGATGAAGTTCAAGTTTCCTTTGGCGGAGGGGCTGTTGTTCGGATCGAAGGGGTATATCATTTGGCTCTGTAGGCGCATGGCACTTTC
>JAOAAU010000105.1 GCA_026418695.1 Clostridia bacterium | reverse complement strand
GGCTATAACAGGCCACAAGGGGATCGTCCTCAGGGCGGCGGCTACAACAGACCTTACGGGGATCGTCCGCAAGGTGGCGGTTATAACAGGCCGCAAGGGGATCGTCCTCAGGGTGGCGGCTATAACAGACCTCAAGGGGATCGTCCGCAAGGCGGCTTCCGTCCGGGCGGCCAAAGGCCTTTAGAAATACCCAAGCCTGAGTTTACTGTAGCGCAGAAAGAAGAGATGAATTCACAAAGAAGTGAAGTAAGACGTGAATTCCAAAATAAAGAAGTTGAAAAAGACATTAAGAGGGAACAGAAGAGGGATAGCTCCAAAGCGGCTGTTCCAGGCAAGGAAAAGCGCTTTAAGCCGCAGACTGTCGTATTAAGCCAGAAAAAAGGTGTATCTGAAGTATTGGATGAAGAGTTCATTCTTGATGAATTCTATGGCGATGACGGCGTGAAGGCAAAGAAAGCTTCCAAGCAAAGGAAGAATGAAAAAGTTCAGGAAGGGAATAGACATATTCCGCACCGTGCAGTCCTTACTTCAATTACAATTCCTGAAAGCATCACAGTGAAGGATTTGGCAGAATCTCTGAAAAAGACTTCCACAGACATCATCAAAAAATTGATGGGACTCGGTGTAATGGCTACGCTGAATCAGGAAGTTGATTTTGATACAGCAACTTTGATTGCGGATGAATTTGGAGTTAAGGTTGAAAAACAGGTGGTTGTCAATGAAGAGGATATCCTCTTTGATGATGCGGATGACAAGGATGAAGATCTGGTTCCAAGACCGCCGGTTGTTGTTGTAATGGGGCACGTTGACCATGGTAAGACCTCTTTGCTGGATGCCATCCGGGAAACAAACGTGATTGAATCGGAAGCAGGCGGTATCACGCAGCATATCGGTGCGTATACTGTTAAGATTCATGATAGGAATATTACCTTCCTGGATACTCCAGGTCATGAAGCGTTTACAGCGATGAGGGCAAGAGGTGCTCAGGTAACAGATATAGCAATCCTGGTAGTAGCAGCGGATGACGGTGTTATGCCTCAGACCATTGAAGCGATCAACCATGCAAAAGCAGCGAATGTATCCATTATCGTTGCCATCAATAAGATCGATAAGCCGGGAGCTAACCCGGACAGGGTAAAACAGGAATTGACGGAATACGGAATCGTTGCGGAAGAGTGGGGCGGAGACGCCATCATGGTTCCGGTATCAGCGAAAAAACGGATGAATATAGACAGTTTGCTTGAAATGGTTACTCTTGCAGCGGATGTATTGGAGTTAAAGACCAACCCTAACAGGCAGGCGAAAGGTACGATTATCGAAGCTAAGCTCGATAAAGCAAGAGGACCGGTTGCTACAGTACTCGTACAGAGAGGAACCTTGAATATCGGCGACTCCATCGTAACCGGTACAACCGTTGGTAGAATCAGAGCAATGACGGATGATAAAGGTCACAAGGTAAAGAAGGCTGGACCTTCTACACCTGTTGAAATTCTGGGTCTTCCTGAAGTTCCGGAAGCAGGAGAAATATTCTATGCGATTACGGATGAAAAAGTTGCCCGCCAGCTTGCGGATAAGCGTAAGCTGAAGCAGAGAGAACAGCAAATGAAGGCTTCTGCAAAGGTATCGCTGGAAGATCTCTTTACCCAGATTAAGGAGGGTAAGGTGAAGGATCTCAATATCATCGTTAAAGCGGATGTACAGGGCTCTGTTGAGGCTGTGAAGCAGTCTCTGGAAAAACTGAGTAATGATGAGGTCAGAGTAAAGATCATTCATGGCGGTGTTGGTGCCATCAATGAAGCTGACGTTACCCTTGCCTCCATCTCCAACGCCATTATTATCGGGTTTAATGTCAGACCGGGTGCCAATGTACAGGAAGCAGCTTCAAATGCCGGCGTAGACATGAGATTGTACCGTGTCATCTACAATGCGATTGAAGATGTTCAGGCAGCCATGAAGGGAATGCTTGAACCAACCTTTAAAGAAGTTGTTCTTGGCCATGCGGAAGTGCGTCAGATCTTCAAGGTATCCGGTGTGGGAACCATTGGCGGCTGTTATGTAACGGACGGTAAGATCGCGAGAAATTCTGAGGTTAGAATCGTAAGAAACGGTATCGTTGTTCACGAAGGCAAACTGGATTCCTTGAAGAGATTCAAAGATGATGCCAAGGAAGTTGCTCAAGGTTTTGAATGCGGTATGCAGATTGAAAGATATAATGATATTAAAGAAGGCGATATCATTGAAGCCTTTATTATGGAAGAAGTAGCAAGATAAACAATGCAATGGGTAATAGGTTGTTTGGTAATGGGGATTTAGGGGATGTAATTCAGGTCATTTTGAATAAAAGATCTGATTAAAAGCAGAAGGCCGTCGGTGTCCTGCTTTTAATCAAAAATTACTCCCTTTACCTGTTTCCTGGCGCTTATTACCTATTTTTTAAGGAGGTTTTTTCATGGTGGATAGAATCAATCGAATTTCAGAGGAAGTTCATAAGGAACTCAGCGATATTGTTCAAAATGATATCAAAGATCCAAGACTTCCCAAAATGGTGAGTATTTTAAATGTGAATGTTACTAGAGACCTTCGGTATGCAAAGGTGTATATCAGTGTTCTGGGCAGTGATGAAGATAAAAGGAATGCTTTAAGCGCATTGAAAAGTGCGGCTGGTTATATCCGCCGCGAGATCGGCCACAGAGTCCAGCTAAGATATACTCCTGAACTTCAATTTGAGTTGGACAACTCTATTGAGCAGGGGGTTTATATTACAAAACTGATTCATGATACGGTGAAACACGATGACGATACCAAATAATATTATAGATGCATTGAAAAAAGCAAAATCCATCTGCATCCTTCCTCATATTTCAGCGGATGGTGATGCGCTGGGTTCAAGCTTTGCCTTGGGGATCGCCCTAAGGAAACTCTCAATTCCTGTTAAGATACTTTTAGAAGAGGAAGTGCCCTATATTTATAGCTTTTTGCCGGGAAGTGAAATTGCGAGTGTTTATAGCGGAACTTCAGAAGAGCATGATCTTGTTATAGCACTGGACACCGGAGATATGGGACGCCTAGGCAAGCGGGCTGAAGTTTTCTCTGAAGCCAATGTGACCATCAATGTGGATCACCATCAAACGAACTCAGAATTTGCTTTTTATAATTATGTACATACGGGGTCTTCTGCTGTAGGAGAAATAGTATTTCAAATGATCAAAATGTTGGGGATTGACTTGGACACTGAAATGTCTGTATGCCTGTATGTAGCCATCGCAACAGATACAGGAGGATTCAGGTTCAGCAATACCACAGCGGTAACGCACCAGATCGCAGGAGCGCTGGTGGATAATGGAGTCAATGTTGCAGATATCTCCCAACGGGTCTTTGAAACTACGTCTCTTGAAAAGGTAAAGCTGATGGAAAAAGCCATAGGAACCCTTGAACTTCATGAAAACGGTAAAATTGCTTTTATTACCATTACCGATGATATGCTCAAAAGTGTCGGCGCCAAGGATGAAGACAGCGAAGGGCTTGTGAATATCGGAAGAAATATTCGCGGGGTAGAGGTTGCAGCCATGCTAAGACAGTGGGGAAGCGGCGAGATTAAAGTGAATTTCAGGTCCAATACCTATGTGGATGTAGCAGCCATCGCAAATTTATACCGAGGCGGCGGGCATAAAAGGGCAGCAGGATGCATTGTTAACAAGGGGATGGATGAAGTCAAAAAAATGCTTATTCAGGATATAAAAGAAGCCTTATAAAACAATGAAGAGATAAGAAATAAGAATGTAGAATTGAAAGTAAAATTTAAAAAGCAACGGTGAAGAACGCTAGCGGATAAGCAGGGCAAAAGTGAAGGATGTGTTATGGAAGAAACCGTCTGAATTATATAGAACTTTCCCTTAAAGAATAATCCGGTAACGGATAATCCGGCGTTTTCGTTATAAGTTCAATATTCAGTATTTTTCCTTTTTTACACTCTTCATTCTTCATTCTTAATTCTGATTATGGGTGATCGGATTGCAGGAACAAAAAAAGAATAGTGAAATCAGCGGGATACTTAACATATTGAAGCCTCCGGGGATGACCTCCTTTGATGTAGTAGGGTATCTTCGGAGAATGCTGAAGATTAAAAAAATTGGACATACCGGAACATTGGACCCTGCAGCAATAGGGGTTCTTCCTGTTTGTATCGGACAAGCGACGAAGGCCATCGAGTATATGATGGACAAGGATAAAGTCTATCGCGCTGAGCTTGCATTAGGAAAAATTACTGATACGCAGGATTCTACAGGTGAAATATTGGAGCAACGGGATATCAATATTTCTGATGGGCAGCTATATGCAGCTTTCGAATCCTTTATAGGAAAATATCAACAGGTTCCGCCCATGTATTCTGCAGTTAAGATAGGCGGCAAAAAATTGTATGAGTTGGCCCGTGAAGGGATTACCGTAGAGCGGAACGCAAGGGAAGTAGAGATATATTCTCTGAATATCGTTCATATAAAAAGAGACGAAAAATGGATGCCCATCCATGTGCTTTTTGATGTGCATTGTTCAAAAGGTACTTATATAAGGACTTTATGTGCGGATATCGGAGAAAAGCTGGGTTGCGGAGGGCATATGTCCTTTTTGATCAGGTCCCGGACAGGGAATTTCGGTATTTCCGAAGCATTGACCATAGAAGACATAGAACAGGCTGTAGGGACAGGGCAAATCGTAAGAAGACTAATTTCAGTTGAAAATGTGTTTTCCCACTTGGATAAGGTGGTGCTTTCCAACGCCGAGAAAAAGAAGTTTACAAACGGCGTCTGGATCGAAGCGAAGGGAGATTTAACGCAAGGAAGCCTGATCCGGGTAATAGATGATCACGGAAAGATGATCGCCTTGGGGGAAATCTTTGAGAACAAGGGAGTCTTGATGCTGAAATCCAAAAAAATGTTTGTCGGCTGAGGTGAAATCATGGAGACAATTTATGGGGTCCAAGGGAACAAACCAATGGATGGCTATACCGGTGTGGGGCTTGGAAACTTTGACGGACTGCATATCGGGCACACTTCCTTAATCAATATTTTAATTAGAGAATCCAAGTTAAATGGCTTCAAAAGTGTTGTGTACACTTTTACGAAGCATCCGGAAAATATTCTTAGGAAAAAGCTTTTTACCCCTTTATTGACAAAAGAGAGTAAAAAAATTGAACTGCTGAATGAAACTGCATTAGACTGTCTCTACTTTGATGAGTTTGACGAAGAATACTCCAGAATGAGTCCAGAAGAGTTCGTTAAAAAAATTCTTGTCAATAAGCTGAAGGCCAAAATTGCAGTAGCAGGGTTTGATTACCATTTTGGTTATAAAGGGGAAGGCGACGTCCAGTTATTGAAAGAGCTGGGGAAAAAGTATAAATTCAAGGTGATTGTCATTCCCTCCATCAAAATAGATGACGAGGTCGTAAGCAGTACAAAAATCCGGCAATATGTGGCCAAAGGCAGTATGAACCGCGTATTCAACCTTTTGGGACGGCATTATTCCATTACTGCTGAAGTTGTTAGCGGCAGGCGTGTAGGAAATACCATCGGATTTCCTACAGCGAACATCAACCCGGAGGGATATCTTGTACTCCCCCAAAACGGAGTATATATAACCAAGACACTTTTGAATGGCGTGCTTTACAAGAGCATCACCAACATCGGATATAATCCCACCTTTGAAGCCGAAAAGAGATTGACGGTAGAGACACACATCATCGATTTTGAAAGGGACATTTACGGAGAAAAAATCGAAGTGTTCTTCCTAAAAAAAATCCGTGATGAAAGGAAGTTCAGCTCCATTAATGAGTTGAAAGATCAGATTAAGAGCGATATGCAGAAGGCAAGAGAGTTTTTTGATATTTTTGAAAATTAAAAAGATGGCAGAGTGAATCTGCCATCTTTTGTTTTATATGATGGATATTATGCGATTGCATTTTTGAGCCGGGTAATTGCGGATCTTACGTTGGATATCGCCAGGATTCCAAGACATATCGCCATATCGGGAAGTATGTATGAGGAATTGTAAATCAGCGAGTAAAGGAATACACTCTGACCTGCTGGTGCATATTCTCCAAAGAAAATGGCCCCGGAGAGAAAGTGGCATAAAAGTCTTGCGATGCTTCCAATAACGGCTCCAAGGTAAACGTTCTTCCTGAAAAATCCTGCAAGTCCCAGCAGTGAAAATGCCAGCGGATAATCTAAGATAAACTGGATCGGATGGACGAAGAAAGGATCCTGAATAAACTGAAGGAGTCCATAACAAAGTCCTAAAAGTATCCCTGCGGCCGGTCCGGCAATATAGGCAAAGATAAATATTGGGAGCATGCTTGCTATAGTAACTGTACCGCCATTAGGGAACTGAAGGATTTTAAAGTAGGATAGAACAAAGGCGGCAGACATGGAAAGCGCTCCATAGGCAAGTAACCTTGTATTCAATGCTGTTTTCCTGCTCACAACAAATAAGACAACAGCAAGAGCCACCAACGTAAAAAGCGAAATCAAGGGTTTTACCTGTAGAAGTTTTAATAGATATTCTTGAATAGGTACTGACAATTGATATTCCCCTTTCATAAAAACATTTTCCTTGATTATAACACGAATTCAGTAAATTTTCCTGACTTTTCACATTCTATACAGCATTTTTTGCTGGCTATTTCAATTTTTCTGAAAAGATGATTGACTCTTACGCTGCGTCATGGTCTATACTCAATGAGTAAGGAGGGGATATAAGAAGTGTATTGAATTTATTGAGTAAACTTTTAGAAAGTGAGTCCAGTTAAAGAAAAGCGAGGAACGGGCATGATTTTGAGAGGATAAAAAGCAATAATTGAGAAGCGTTTTAAAGCTATTTGGGTGTATTATCATCGGAAAATGTTGAATAATTGAATGAACTAAACTAAAATAGAAATATCTTTGCTTTTTACTCAACAGCTTGAAACTTTTTATTTCCGATCACGTATATATCTTAAGGATTTAAATTATTTTTCAGATTTATATTGTATGCAGTATGTTGTTTATATTTTCTCTATATGCTAGTGAATAAGGAATATCAGGAAGGCAAGTGATATTTGTGATTATTAGAATAAGCAATCTGGGTAAGATCTACAAAAACGGAAGCATCGAAGTGGAAGCGTTGAAAAATGTGGATCTTTCCATCCATAAAGGTGAGTTTGTATCCATCATGGGTCCCTCAGGATCCGGTAAGTCTACGCTGATGAATATCATCGGGTGCCTGGATAGATCAACTTCAGGCATTTATGAATTGGATGGCGTCAATATTTCTGCATTGGATGACAGAGAACTGGCTCGGATCAGGAATCTCAAAATCGGATTCGTTTTTCAGTCCTTTAACCTGCTTCCACGAATGAGTGCACTGCATAACGTAGAACTTCCTATGATTTATGCGGGTGTACCGGCAAAGCAAAGAAGGAAAAAGGCAGAGGAGTCTCTTGCAAAGGTGGGATTGGCAGAGAGAATGCACCATAAGCCTAATGAAATGTCCGGCGGACAAAAACAAAGAGTTGCCATTGCCCGGGCTCTGGTCAATAATCCGGCAATTTTACTTGCCGATGAACCTACGGGAAATCTTGATAGTGCCTCCGGAGAGGATATCATGGCTTTGTTCCAGGAGTTGAACCGGGAGGGAGTTACGCTCGTTATGGTAACCCATGAACCGGACATCGGGGAGCATACCAAAAGGATTGTCTCATTCAGGGACGGCAGGCTAATAAAAGATGTTCCTGTTCATAATCCTGTAGATGCCAGGGATGCCATTAAGGCGAGAGCAATAGAAGGAATGATTGGTTAATTATTAAATTGATCATAAGGGTGGAGGAAAAAACATGGAAATTATCAACTTGAACACAAATAATCAAAATCCGGAAATAAGGGAAATGAATGTTTTGCAGAGAATGATCGGTATCATCGTCAACCCGGTTGAAACAATGAAGTCCATTGCTGAAAAGCCAACGATGCTGTTTGCAGTTATTCTTATGGCTGCTGCTCCGGCATTGCTTTATTTTCTAAGGGCATCCCTTTATGGAGACTTTATGAAATATATTATGGAGATGACGATGGCAAGCAGCAACAGCAGTGCTCAGGTTACTCCGGAGCAGATGCAGGCTAGTATAGGCATTTATACAAAGTTAGGACCTGTGATTGCTGGAGTTGGGGGACTTTTTGGATGGTTTGTCGGAGCGGCTGTACTATTTGGAATCATGAAAATATTTAAGGGTCAGGGAACCTTTAAACAGTATTTAAGCATTACAGCATTTGCTTCTGTAATTATGTCGGTCTATTACCTGTTAAGCCTGGCTTTATCTTATGTTACCGGAACCTTGCTTTTAAATTCTTCCCTGGCACTTCTGGTACCGGATATGAAGGGTGAACTTACATATGGACTTTTGAGGATTTTGGATTTGTTCTATGTTTGGCATTATGCTGTGATCGGGATTGGCGTTGCGGTAGTAAGCAAGGTAAGCAAAGCCAAAGTATATCCGGTGGTTGCAATTGTGTTTATTGTTTCTATGTTGATCGGTATTAACAGCTACAAATATATGTAGTTTACATTTTGGGGGAATGAATATGAAAAAGAAGATTATTATCGGAAGTGCGATTGCTCTGATTCTTATTGCAGTAATTGCCGTAAATATTGTTAGAAGTTCAGGAACTGCAGCTGCTTTTAACAGTGGAAAGACTTTTGATGTCCGGGTAAAGAAAATTGAAAAAGGGAATATTTCTGCTACGGTCTCTGCCAGTGGTGTAATTGAGGAAGTAGATAAGCAGGAAGTCTATTTTGAGACTCCATTAAAGGTTAAAAAGATTCTGGTTGAGAAGAATCAAAAGGTTACAAAGGGTCAAAAGCTGGTGGAACTGGATACTGATTCTTTGGTTTCCCAATTGGAACAGGAAAAGATCAACAAGTCCGTTCAGGAACTGGCAATCAAAAAGGCTGCGTCAGGTTCGGCAGATAACAATGTTAAGAGTAATCAGATTGCCTACAATAACGCTAAAAAGGACTATGAGAATACAAAAGCTTTGGTTGCAGCAGGAGCAGCATCACAGAGTGAGTTAGATAAGGCGAAAAAAGCATTGGATGATGCAGAAATCGCTCTTGACTCAGCAAAAAGAGGATTAGGGAGCCAGGGAATTGATGTTGAGACCCAATCTCATACGCTGAAAGCTACAATCTTAAAAATAACCGATATTGAAACAAAGCTTAAGAAAATTAATGATAGCGCAGTGAGCCCGATTGATGGGGCCATTGCAGAAATCAATATTCAGGATGGTGGTTTTACGCCTTCAACTCAGCCGGCATTCAAACTGGTGAATCCGGAAAAGCTGAGGATCAAAGCAGATATAAAGGAATTTGACCTGAAGAATGTTGCTGTTGGCCAGGATGTGAATATCACCGGCGACGCAATCAATAAAAATGACGGAGTTACAGGAAAAGTGGAAAGTATATCTCCGATGGCAAAGAAGAACAAGACCACCAGCGGAGAAGAGACGCTCGTTGAAGTCGTGGTCTCTATTGTCAAAGGGCACCCGGTACTTAAGCCTGGCTTAACGGTAACCTGTGATATCATTACGAAAGTCAAAAACGGTGTTCCTGTTGTTACCTTTGATATGCTCAAGGAAGATAAGGATAAAAACAAGTATGTCTTTGTTGTAGATAAGAACAACATTATGCATGAAAAGAAAGTGGAATTGGGAGTGACCTCCGATCTGGATGCTGAAGTCATAAGCGGAGTCAGTGAAGGGGAAATGGTGGTACTTGCTGTACAGCCAACCTATAAAGACAATTCCAAGGTGAAAATCATCCAGGACGAAAAGAAATGAGGTCGAACGTATGAATTTCTCGGAGAGCTTCAAACAAGCCCTGGATAGCTTAAGGGCGAACAAACTGCGTTCTATCCTTACCATGCTGGGGATCATCATGGGTGTGTTCTCGGTTATTACCATCGTAGCTATAGGCAATGCGGCACAGGCGTATTTGGATGCAGAGTTTGAGAAGCTGGGGGCCAATGTCATCCAGGTTCAGCATAAATCCAAGACTGTCAATCCGAATGACTGGCTGGTGCTGGAGGATGTAGAGACCATCAAAAAGGTGGCACCGGAGATCAAGAGTATTGCTCCTGCGTATCAGGAGATGGGCGAAGTTAAGGTTGGTTCAAAGGTTCGTGATGCTGTTGCCTACGGAGCGTCTTCCCAGTCCAAGAACTTTGAGACTGTTGAAATAGGATTTGGCCGGTATATCAGTGATATTGACAACTCCACGAGAGCCAATGTTGTTGTGGTGGAAGAAAGCTACGGGAAAAAATATTTTAACCGGTCCGATATTCTTGGTGAGACTGTGGTTTTAAAGAAACAGTCCGGTGAGACCTTAAAATTGAAGGTTGTCGGGGTCTTGAAAAGCGAAGGAAACATGTTTGAAAGCATGTTTGGAGAGAACTATCCGGTTATTTTGAGAGTACCGGTAACTACCCTGCAAGCATTCTACGGAACTAAAAAACTGACGGAAATCAATGTTTCCGTTCAAGAGAAGGATAAACTCAAAGAGATCGGGGAACGCATAATAAAGGCACTGGAGTTCAAGCATAACACCACCGATAAATATATGGCGATGAACTCTGCAGATATGCAGAAATCCCTTTCCAATGTGATGGGGGTTGTCTCCTCTGTTTTATTGGTTATCGCCATCATTACCTTGATCGTTGGAGGTATCGGTATTGTTAATATTCTGCTGGTTTCAGTAACGGAAAGAATCAGGGAGATCGGTATCCGAAAAGCACTGGGGGCTCAGAAAAAAGACATTATCGTTCAGTTTCTGACAGAATCGGTAATGATGACAGGGTTTAGCGGATTGATAGGGATTGGCCTTGGTATTGCAGCCGGTAGTGTAATCTCTGCATTGATAAAGATTCCTCCGGTGGTAGATATTGTTGTTATCATTGCGTCCTTCCTCGGGTCTGTTGCTTTAGGCTTATTGTTCGGAGTATATCCGGCAAAGCGTGCTGCTGACCTTGATCCGATAGAGTCTTTAAGATACGAGTAAAGAATAATGTAAATGCCTGGTTTACTTGACAGACCAGGCATTTTTGTTTGTATATATTTACTTTTCACTATAAATAGTGGAAAGTATTCTTTGTATTAGTTTGTCTATATAGTATTTACATCATGCAACGAGTAATTACTATAATTAGACTTATACAGTGATTTATTAAGTAAAAACGAAGGAAAAAATATCAGTGTAATCCTCATCCCTAGCCTTTCTCCCACAATTGGTAGAAGGGAAAAAATTCAGGAATTGCTTTTGTATGGTAAAGTTCCACAGTAAAGCTTCAAAGAGATGTTATTCCTGCCCTCTACTGAACTCGGGAGAGGGTAGATAGATGGGGAAGGGTTGAGTAGAGTTTTATCGTTTTTTATTATTTGCAGCTTATACTTTATACTGCAATTAACAAATTTTATAAGCTGATATATTTGACTCTAAATAGCTTTGCATTTATACTAAACTCAGAAATATGCTTCAGGCTAAGTAAGAGTAAAGCTGTTAACACCATTTGAAAGAGTAACGGGTGAGGGGATTTAAGCGTTGAGAAAATACCTTCTAATCGGTATGGGAGGAATGCTGGGGGCTATGTCCAGATATTTCATCATGGGAATACATTTAACAGACCAGTCAGGACTCTTTCCTATAAATACTTTTTTAACGAATATTACCGGGAGTTTGATATTGGCTTTTTTGCTTTTTGGGGCTTTTGAGTGCTGGAAGATCAATGAAGACCTCAGGTTGGGAATTGGAACAGGTTTCCTGGGGGCTTATACTACTTTCTCTACATTATGCAAAGAAACCGATACGCTGATAAGCCATGGAAATCATCTCTATGCATTTACCTATGTATTTTTATCCGTTGTTCTTGGACTCGCTGCCGCATATCTTGGTATCATACTGGCTAAAAAGCTTTCTGCAAAGTTTAAACGAAAAGAGATTGAAATCGAAGCGGCAGAGGAGATGGAGTAATTGGAATATATTTTGGTTGGATTTGGTGGAGCTTGCGGCAGTCTTGCCAGGTTCTGCCTTGGGAAATATATATCAGGAAAGAATAAAACAGTATTTCCATTGGGGACGCTGATCATCAATATTTCAGGGGCGTTTCTCCTTGGAGCAGCCAGTGCTTTAAATGCGGGGGATAAAATCTATCTGCTGTTTGGAGATGGGTTTCTGGGTGCATATACCACCTTTTCAACATTTATGGCGGAGGGATTTCAATTGTTTCAAGGTAAAAAAGTACTGAATTCCTGTATTTACATCGCAGGATCCCTACTTTTGGGGGTTTTAGGCTATGTTTTGGGGTTTGAACTCGTAGAAAACTGGTTTTGATTAAAGGTGCTATGGAAAGATATGGATTGAAATAAGCAGCGGTTTATTTTATAATTAGGGTAGACACCTATTTCTATTGAAGGCTAAAACCTTCGATTCATTTTCAGATCGTAAGTAAAAATTTTACACGGGAAGTTCATGGGTGAGCGTTCCTCGTTTCGTTTTAATCCTCAAATACAGAGGATAAGGAAATTCACCTTTCTAATCATTACTTTTTAAAGTCTATAACAATTTGAAACCTAATCCGTTAATTCATAGTGTTACTCTTGAACTCTTAATTCAAGAATTATTACCTGCTGATCCTATCAATCAAAATAATCTGCAATATACTTGGTTTTACGATTCATGATTAAGGTTATTTTAACAGAATATATTATTAATAAGCCGTTTAAGCTCACATACTTGCTTTTCAATGGATTAAGCTGAATGGTATACACTGAATTGATAAATCAAAGTGCTTTGAAGGAAAATAATCTTCGGAACTCAGTTTAAATAAAAGAGTTTTCGAAAGATATATCGATTTTCATTCTTAGCAGGAGGAGGATCCAATGTCATTTTTTAGTGAAACAGACTTGCCGGGAATAGGAAAGAAGATCAGCTGTACCACCTATTCCAGAGAAAAGGTGGTTTTAGTGATCCACCATGATGGTAAGCGGGAATTATATATTATGGACAAGGATGGAGATCCACAGGCCAATGTAACTTTGTTGGATGAGGAGGCAAGAAGACTGGGAGGATTTCTCTCCGGAGTGATGTTCAAGCCGAAAGCGGTTGAACATCTTGAACTTGCCCTGGAAGGTATCCGAATAGACTGGTACAAACTCGAGAAGGATTCGCCGGTGATTGGAAAAGCTATTGGTGGGCTCGGAATCAGGAAAAAGACTCAGGTTTCCATCATTGCAATTCTCAGGGGAGATCATTTTATTCCAAGTCCCAGCTCTGAGTATGTATTTCAGGAGGGAGACACCTGCGTAGTGATCGGAAAACCTGAAAGATTCAAGGATTTTTTAGATATCATCCGGTAAATCGTTGCTTTTGAAAAAATATTACGAGGAGGAAAAATGCATACCAATATATTATTTGACTTGGGTATTGTATTGTTTTTGGGGTTTTTCGCTGCACTGCTCATGAAAAAGCTAAACCAGTCAGTAATCATTGGCTATATGATTGTGGGTGTGATCATCGGTCCCAACACCCTGGGATTGATCAGGGATACCGAAACCCTCAGCAGTCTTTCCGAGCTTGGAATTGTTTTTTTGATGTTCTTTCTTGGAATCGAGTTTTCACTCAATAAATTCAAAAGAATAAAGAATTCAGTTTTCTTTATCGGCACCTATGAGATCGTTTTTAATCTGGTATTAGGGATCGGAGTCGGTACATTCCTCCGGTTTTCCATGAAAGAAAACCTGTTTTTTGCAGCGATTATTGCTTTAAGCAGCAGTGGGGTTGTTGCCAAATTACTATTTGATATGAGGCGGACAGCCTCAAGAGAATCTGAGGTCTTGATGGGGGTTATGGTCTTTGAAGACTTTTTTGCCATTGTTCTTCTCGGGATTCTATCCAGCTTCGCTGCCTTTGACAAGGTCCAACTCTCATCTGTTTCACTGTCGGTTGTTAAGTCATTGGTCTTCTACAGTGTCTTTATCCTGATCGGAGTTTTCATTATCAATAGATTTATTGATATTCTGACCAGAATAGATTCTCAAGAGTTGTTTACAACACTGATGATCGGGATCATTCTTCTAATAGGATCACTGGCTTCAACCATTGGATTGGCCTCAGCGGCAGGTGCATTTCTTTTTGGGATGGTGATCGTCAGTTACGATGTCGAAGAACGGCTTCACAGGACAGTGGCTGCTTTTAAGGATATCTTCCTTACAGTTTTCTTTATTTCATTCGGGATGCTGCTGAATCCGGGACAAATTCCGGGAATCTTATGGATGATCGCAATTGTAGTACCGATCAGTATCCTGGGAGAGATCGTAATCACTTCCTCCTCGGCTTTCTTCAGCGGTTTTTCTTCGAAGAGCGCTATTGCTATCGGGACAAGCATGATTGCCAGGGGAGAGTATTCGTTGATCTATGCCTCCCTTGGATATGCGACTGGAGCTATTCCAGAATCCCTGTACCAATTTACAGGAGTCTATGTGTTTGTTATGACACTCATTGCACCGGCCGCCATGAAGAATTCAAATGCAATAAAAAAAGCAATTTCCCTTGTTGTTCCCGGATTTATTAAGTATAGTACCAAGCTGATTTCTATCACCATGAAACCATTGCTTATGCCCGAAGAAAAAAATATCCGCATGGAAAGAAGCTATAAATTCATTATCAGTTTTTCCGTATACCTGGTGATCGTAACGCTCGCTTTTATTCTGAAAAGCTTGTATGTTCTTCTGCCGCTTTCCATTGCAGGACTGGTCCTTATATACCTAATGAAGACGTTATTTTTAAGGAGGGTGCATCAACTGGAAGAACAGCTGGACTATCAGGACCTTCATCATGGAAAATATAGCTTCAACAGGATTGCGGCATTCATATCCAATGTTTTTGCTGCTTTTCTTGCGATTATTCTTTTGGGGGCTTCTTTCTGGAACTTTGGATATTATGTCTTATTGGCGCTCACTGTTTTGTTCGCAATCTATCTATTGGCTGTATCCATGATCGTATATAGAAATTCCCAAACGCTCACAAGCTAAAGCCGACCGCATGGGACAACAAATTCAATCTTTTTGATAAGAATACATAGCCCAAGGGTCAATCTGAGTATAATGTTTAAGGAAGGTGACGGCCATGAAAATAATCATTATCGGATGCGGGAGAGTAGGCAGCAGAATTGCAATTCAACTTTCGAAAGAGGGACATGAAGTCTCGGTCATTGATCGGAATCCCCTCGCTTTTGACAAGCTGCAGGGGGACTTTGACGGCAGCATGATTATCGGAACAGGAATTGACGAAGATATTTTAATGAATGCAGGGATTATCGGTGCAGATTCAGTCATCTCCGTGACTAAGGGGGATAATACCAATATCATGGTAGGGCAAATTGCGAAGTTCCTGTTTCAAGTTCCCCATGTGATCGTGAGGATTGTAGATCCCAAAAGTAAAAAATTCTATGAAGAAGAAGTCGGGTTGACATGCTATTGTCCGACAGAGACCAGTTCCCTGCATTACTTGGAAATGCTGAAAGGAGAGAGATAGCCTATGTATGTTGTGGTTGTTGGGGCAGGACAGGTAGGATACTACCTTACAAAAAACCTCCTTTCAAAGGGGTATGAAGTCACTCTTGTAGATTGGAATTATGACAGGGTACAATTACTGCACCAGGAACTGGGGGAATGTGTGCTGTATGCTTCCGGGTCGTCCATCGACGGGTTGGAGAAGGCTGGATGTGCCAGAGCAGACGTAATTGTTGCGGTTACAGGGGACGATGAAGACAACCTGGTAGCTTGCCAGCTGGGAAAAAGATATTTTAAGGTCCCTAAAGCCATCGCACGAATCAATAATCCCAAAAATGAGCGAGTTTTTAGAGAACTAGGTGTGGGTACAACCATCAGCGGAACCACTTCCATATCGGATGCTATCGAGCGGT
Organism: Clostridia bacterium; assembly: GCA_026418695.1. Lineage (GTDB taxonomy): Bacteria > Bacillota > Clostridia > Acetivibrionales > JAFADI01 > SKW158. The sequence continues at coordinate 38,915 of JAOAAU010000105.1, read as the reverse complement.
ATGTAGCTAAAAAACAGCTGACAACGCTGCTGACCTTTGACCATAATGAAATGGTTCTGCTTGAAGCTGAGTTAACTCCGGACTCTCCGGTGGCCGGAAAAAAAATCAGTGAAATTGCTCTTCCGTATGAGTGCATTATTGCATTGGTTTTACGAGGAAGAAATGTGCTGTTTGCAAAAGGGGAGACGATATTGGAACCCAAAGACCTGGTAATTGCCATTTCAACCCAAAAGGGGCAGGAACGGCTGAAGGAAATTCTCTTGGGAAGTCAGGAGGGATAAACTATGGCATATCGGAACATCCTCATCCCCACAGACGGAACACAAACCAGTGAAAATATCATAGAGTTTATCTGCTCGATTCAGAAGGTAATGAAAGCACAAATTAATGTGGTATACGTTGTTGAAGTCCCTAGAAACCTTCCTTTGGGTATACCCATCCCGGAGAAAGCGGATTTGGCGAGAGAGGCTGTTGAAAGGGTGAAAGCCATTGCAGAAAAGCATGATGTGCAGGTCAATACTTCGATTATCTATGCTCGAACCATGGATGATAGCATTATGTCTACTGCGGAAGAGCTCAAATGTGATGTCATAGCAATTGCTCAGGATAACCAAAAATTGAGGTTTTTCTCAAACAACGCATCAAATATATACCAGCGGGCAAAGTGCAGTGTATGGCTTTTTAATAATAAGTCCTGATTAGTAAAGGTTTTTGTGAGAAACAGCATTTCGGCCTTTCTTTTTTGACTGGTATAATCCTTCATCTGCAATTGAAATGAGATCCTTTACTGTCCGGGCATCGTTAGGATAATTGGCTAACCCGATAGAGACGGTAAAGTGAGGATTTTCCGTTTCGGCAACTCTTTTTCTAAACCGCTCGGCTACCAGCTTTGCATGGGACAGGGAGGCTTCGGGAAGTACGATGATAAACTCATCTCCGCCGTATCTTCCCAGACTATCGATATCTCTAATGCTGTTTTGCGCCAGAAGAGCGGTTTTCTTGATGCATTTGTCTCCTTCGATATGGCCCAGCGTATCGTTAATGGTTTTGAAATGGTCGATGTCAAACATCAAAATTGTAAACTCTTTCGTTGGCTTAGTGTCTATTAGATGATTGATCACTTCAAGGATGGCGGCTTTATTGTAAGCTTTGGTCAAGGCATCGGTTTTTGCGATGCTGACAAGCTTTTCATTCGAGCGTTCTATTTCAAAAATCCTTTTCTTCACTTCAAAATCAAGTTTCTTGTTGACTGCGGTAATTTTCTTTTCGGCCTCTTCGATTTTTGCAGTAAGCTTCGCGTAAATCTCCCGGTGAAAATATAATGTAAAGATTAAATAGGCTGATAGTTTAAAAAGGATGAACAGATAGGGAGTCATGCCGCTCTGATCCAATAGCCTGAAGATACCTGCCCCCATCAGGCAAAGAACCGACCAGAACAGAAGGCTTTTATTTTGTTTTTCCTTTCTAAGGATATATAGGTTAGCAAGGGAAGCTGCCATCAATAAAGGGATAAACACCTTGCTGGTAGTCAGAAAATCCCGGAGCTTGTCCCAAAACAGCAAACTGACGATGAACAGGAGGGGAACGGACATCATCACCGTTCTTATTCCGGGAATCAGTCTGTTATTTACCTGAAAGGCTAAGATGATCCATATAAAAACTAAGGCCAGAAGATCTGCTGTGATGGCAAAAGCCAGTGCAAGAGATTCCTTCAATGAAATAAACGAAGCAATGTTCAAGGTGAACGGAATAAAAAAGATAAAGGCTAAAGTATTCAATTGGTTTTTGGACCTATTCAAACAAAGATTATATAAAAATATGAAAAATGAGAAGCAGAGGGTAATTATCAGAGATATCTGGTTAAACACGTCCACGTAAAACATAGAGTCTCCTTCAACGATAGGATTGGAAGTTAAAAATATCCAAGAAATATATCGTAATTGCAGATACCAATGATTATACCTTTTCTTGTTAATTTTTCAAATTGTTTTTTTAAGTGGAAGGAGAGATCCGGGGGTGGATCGAAGGATATAATAAGAGGGCTTGCTGGCAAACCCTCTTATTTTGACCATTTTTTATTGATCATATAGCCTAAAAACACACCCTTGACAAAAACAAGTGCCAGAATTCCAATAGCGGCTGCTCCGCTGAGATTGATGGAATTGTCCTCTACCTGTTCGGTTTGCTTCTTATAGACTCTTGGGTGTCTCCTGTATTTCAAAGGCTCCATGTTTATCCCTCCATGAATGGATAGTTTGAACCGCAATTTGACAAATTACTCGAACACAGATGAATTTATCTTTACCGTTCGTTATATTATTATGAACTAAAAAGAAGAATTTATTGATTGACAGGATTGAAACACAAGAGAATTTATTTCTTTCCATATATTGAATAATATGCAATGATATTATTATACTATTATTATGAATTTGAGTGAGTGAAAAAATGTAAAAACCAATGCCGGTGAACGGAAGCTTTTTAACTGAAAGACTGTTTTCGGCGTGCTTAACGAAGTACATTTAACATATTGAATCAGCGACAAACTAAATATGTTAAACAAAGCAGCATCGAGTCATAAAAGTATAGATTTTCCCGAAAGGATGATTGATATGGAGGACACATCGTTTATGGAAAAAGCATCAAAAATTGCATCTGCCAATGGAATGGACATTTTTTTTGTAAGAGCGCCAAAGTTTAAGACCAATTCCATTAATATTTTTTTTCATGACAGTCTTAGCAAGGAAAATGCTGCTAAAAATGCGCTGATTCCGGCTGTTCTAAGGCGAGGCTGTGAAACCCATCCTACACTTCAGGATATTGCAAACTATCTTGAAGAGCTTTATGGAGCCTCCTTTGACTGTGGAGTCACAAAAAAGGGAGAGCATCAGATTGTACAGTTTTATATCGAACACATCAGTGATAAATATACTGGTGAAAAAGCAGAGCTGTTTGAAAAGTGCTTTGAACTTGTTTTCGAGATCCTTACAAAACCTGTTCTTGAAAATGGGGCCTTTAAAAAGGATTTTGTTGAACAGGAAAAGGAGAATTTGAGGAAGCTGATTGAAAGCAGAGTCAATGATAAAGCGCAGCTGGCAGTGGAGCGGTGCTTTGAAACCATGTGTGAAAATGAGCCTTTCAGTGTATATGACTACGGGTTTGTAGAGGATATTGAGAAGATAGATGAAAAAAATCTTTACGAACATTATCAGAATTTTCTTGAAGGCTTGCCGGTTTTGGTATACATAACAGGAGATATTGAAGAAGAGAAGCTTCAAAAGGTAATCAGCAGGATGACGTCCTTGAAGCGCGGAAATATTAAGACGATCCCCTTTGGGGAAATATCGAAAGAAGTGAAGGATGTAAAGGAAAAAGTCGAAAAGATGAGTGTAAACCAGGGGAAATTATCCTTAGGGTTTAGAACAAATACAGGACCCAACGAAATGGATTATTACAACCTGCTGGTTTGCAATACGATTCTGGGAGGCGGAATTCATTCCAAGCTTTTTCAGAACGTCCGTGAAAAGGAAAGCCTTGCATACTATGCATTCTCCCGGTTGGAGAAGTTCAAGGGGCTGATGGTGATCAGCAGCGGAATTGAGATAGAAAACAAAGATAAGGCTGTGAAAATCATTCTGCAGCAGTTGGAGGATATCAAACAGGGAAAAATCTCGGATTATGAGTATGAGTCCAGCATCAATACCATTGAAACGGGTGTCCGGTCCATCATGGATGGGCAGCTTCAAATTGTTGACTTCTTTTTAAGCCAGGAAATCGCCAAACACCAGGACGATTTTGAAAGCCTTATCCATCAGGTAAAAAAGGTGACAAAAGACGATGTTGTAAAAGTAGCTGGGAAGATCAAGCTGGATACGGTTTACTTTTTGACTGCAGGATAATGGGAATAAGCTGTGGGTTGGGGGCTCGGAGTTGTCGCTAATGTTTGCGGATAATATTTCTGCAGGTATAGAAAGTGATTTTATCTCCTTGCTTGGAATTGGATGATGAGTATTGAAATACTGGAGGGTTTTAGAATGAAATATAATACCATAGAGTATAAGAAAATTGATGAAAAAATGCATGTGTATGAGCATTCAAGCGGATTGAAGGCGTTTGTCATACCAAAAAAAGGGTATTCAAAAAAGTATGCTACCTTCGCAACCCATTACGGATCCATCAATAACACCTTTGTCGTGCCTGGAGAAAGCGAGGCAACCAGAGTTCCGGATGGGATTGCCCACTTTCTTGAACATAAGCTTTTTGATCAGAAAGACGGCAACGTCATGGATAAGTTTTCGAAGCTTGGCTCAAGCCCCAATGCTTATACGGGATTCAGCCAAACGGTATACCTTTTTTCAGCAACGGACAAATTTGATGAGAATTTCAATCTGCTTTTGGATTATGTACAGAATCCTTACATAACGGAAGAAAGTGTTGAGAAGGAAAAGGGAATTATCGGACAGGAGATCAAGATGTATGAAGACGATCCGGGATGGAGATCCTTCTTTAATCTGCTCCGTGCCTTTTATAAAAACAATCCTGTCAGCATCGACATTGCGGGTACCGTTGAAAGTATCAGTAGGATTAACAGGGATTACCTGTACAAGTGTTACAACACCTTTTACCACCCTTCCAATATGGTGATCCTGGTTGTAGGGGAAGTAGATGTTGAAAAAGTATTCGAACAGGTTGAAAAGAACATCAGAGTTTCCGAGAGCAAACCGGAGATTAAAAGGATCTTCCCGGAAGAGGAAAAAGGGCTGTTCAAGGAAATAAACGAGCAAAAGATGGCCGTATCCCTGCCGATGTTCCAGATGGGCCTAAAAGAGGATCATGTGATTTCAAAAGGCTTTGAATCCCTGAAAAGGGAAATCGTAGTAAAACTTCTGCTGGAAATGGTCATGGGAAGAAGCTCGAAGCTATATAACGAGCTCTATACGGAAGGCCTGATCAACAGTTCTTTTGATTTTGATTATACACTGGAAGAAAACTATGGGTTCTCCATGTTCGGAGGAGAATCCAAGGATCCGATGCAGGTAAGAGCTAGAATCGCAGACGAAATCAAGAATATCCGCAAAAACGGATTGGCGGAGAGTGATTATCAGAGAATCAAAAGGGCAATGAACGGGCGCTTTGTAAAAGGTCTGAATTCTGTTGAAAGAATATCACACATGTTCATTCCTGCGTATTTTAAGGATGCGAACCTGTTTGACTATTTTGATGTTTATGATAAAATAACCTTTGAATATATCAAGGAAATATTTGATGATCACTTCAACCTCGACAACCTGGCGTTGTCGGTGGTAAATCCTATGTGAGGGGGACAAAAATGATAGACTTTCCGGGGTTGGGCCTGCACTTCAATATTAATCCCGTAGCGCTACAGATAGGCAACATAAGAATTTTCTGGTACGGTATTATTATTGCCATAGGCTTTATGCTTGCAGTCTTTCTGTCAATGAAGAACAGCCAGAAGTACGGAATTGACCAGGAAAACATTATTGATCTTGTGTTGGTTGCCGCACCGGTTGCCATTATATTTGCAAGGTTGTATTATGTTGTTTTTCAATGGGAGAATTATAGGAATGATCTTTCTGAAATCTATAAAATATGGCACGGCGGCATAGCAATCTATGGTGCGATTATTGGAGCGCTGCTTGCAGCATACTTGTTTGCAAGATACAAAAAAATATCAACCTTGGATTTATTTGATCTTTGTTCTCCGTACCTGATCCTTGCCCAAGGCATTGGCCGGTGGGGGAATTTTGTCAATCAGGAAGCCTTCGGGGTCAACACGACACTGCCTTGGGGGATGACAAGCGAGAAGATTAAGGACGATCTGTTGGATCTTCAAAGGAGTGGGATGAACGTGGATCCCAATCTGCCGGTGCATCCGACTTTTCTGTACGAATCTTTGTGGAATTTGGCCTCTTTCCTTGTTTTAATCTGGTTTCGAAAGCATAGAAAGGTGAAGGGGGAAGTTTTCTTCCTTTACATGATCCTGTACGGCTTGGGAAGATTCTGGGTCGAGGGCTTGAGGACAGACAGCCTGATGCTTGGCAATGTAAGAGTATCGCAGTTGTTGGCTTTGGTTTTCGCGATAGCGTTCTGTATAGTATTTTTCCTAAGACGCAAAGGTGCCGTTGATTCAAAGACGGAGGATGAGACTGTGATTGGCACCAGCGCTTACGGAGATGTTCTTAGAAAGCTGAATGAAGAACAGGAAACGATAGAACCCGGAACAAAGGATACAAGTTCTGATACTGCAAATCAGGGAGTTACCAAAGCGGCTGAGAGTGACGACGAGTCGGTTCAGCACAAGCAGGACGAGTAATAATACTCAACAAAAGATAAAGGTGGAATCAGTGTGCTTCATAATGATATTCAAGTGTTGCAAAATGAACTCAACCAAATGCTGCTGGAGGATACGGAATACAGTAGGATTTATGAGACCAGTGTTCGGCTGGACGAACTGATTGTACAATATTACAAGAGGGATAAACGAAACGTTCAAAGTCTGATATAGGGTCAATTCGATGAGCAGGTCTGAAACTGGTAATTATTCGGTGGCGGATTGACATTGGGGCAATACAAAAATATAATTGATAAGTAGAAAGCTACTATGAAACAGTAGCTTTTTCTTTTCTGTTGTACCGATGAAAAGAATATTTCCCAAAACTATTCTGGTTGTGGAAACTTGAACATAAAGAATTTTAACATTAAAATCAGTCAATAATTTGTTTAAAAAGCACTAGTAAAGGTGATTGTATGTATTTTGTTGAAAAGACAAAAGGAATTAATGCTGCAAAGCAATTTGATTATTTTTTATTCATTTCCGTGCTCCTGCTCTCGATATTCGGAATCATTGTACTGAGCAGCGCAACGCTGACCTTCGCAAATCCGATGAAGTCGATGACAACGCAGGTTGTTTCTCTGGTGGTAGGGGCTGTTCTTGCCATCATTGTCAGCTCCATCGATTATAAGGATTTTAAAGTTCTGGGTGTGATACTATACATCATAAGTATCGCCCTGCTGGTGCTTGTCTTGTTTATGGGAAAAGGGGAAAACACGTGGGGAAGCAGAAGCTGGCTGGTAGTTCCGGTATTCGGACAGTTTCAACCTTCTGAAATCGCCAAGATAACCTTTGTCATGACATCGTCCATGTTCCTGGAGCGAATTGTTGAAGGAACCAATAAGGTGAATAATATGATCAAATTTGTCTTGTATGCTGCACTCCCTATAGGTTTAATCCTACTGCAGCCGGATACCGGAACCGCCATTGTATTCATGGTGATGCTATTGGCGATGGTATATGTTGCGGGAATTCCATATAAATACATTTGGATCAGTGGCGGCGCTTTTCTGGCTTCATTGCCGATCTTCTGGTTTTTTGTACTGAAAAAGTACCAGAAAGACAGGATTCTGGCATACATTTTCCCGCAGTTCGATCCCAAGGGCGGAGGCTATCAGGTAAGAGCTTCCAAATGGACCATTGGTTCGGGTCAAATTTTCGGAAAAGGGTTGTATGAAGGAATACAGACACAGAACAGCATGGTACCCGAAAAACAAACGGACTTTATTTTTACAGTCATAGGGGAAGAACTTGGGTTTATCGGTGCGGTTTCAGTGATATTGGTTATTTTCATCATTTTATTAAGGTGCCTGTATATAGCAAGAAACTCAAGAGATCCCTACGGATCGTTCCTGGTTGTGGGCATGTCCAGTATGCTGGCGTTCCACTTTATCGAGAATATTGGCATGTGCATCGGACTCACACCGGTAACCGGAATTCCTCTTCCTTTCATCAGCTTGGGAGGGAGCAGCATGGTGACCAACTATATTGCCATAGGAATTATTCTAAGTGTTTCCATGAGACGAAAGCGAACCATCTTCAATAATATGCAATAGCTTTCTCTAAGAATTCTAATAAGTTTTCAACCCTCATCCATCTATCTGCCCTCTCCCGAACTCAGTAGAGGGCAGGGAGTGTATTCCTTACGGGGAGAGTTAAGCTTTTAATATTGTACTAGTGCTTCGTTATCAATCTTTTTCATACCATAGATAAAGGCTGATCAGTATAGTTTACTTACGTTCCTTAGCAAATCAACTCATAAATTAATATTGAAATTTCAATATATTCAAATCCAATAAAAGGTAGGACTTATTTCCTATCTTTTATTTTTTTTGCTAAAAATTATCAATAAAATCTTGATTATTCCTTGGTTTTAACATAAAATATCATTAGAAGTGGTGAAAAGTGGTGTGAAGTGGTGGTTGGTACCAAAAATGTGAGGTGAAATGGTTGTTTTATGGTGAATACCAACATTCAGTAGATCCGAAGGGCAGGGTGATCGTACCTGCCAAGTTCCGGGAAGGCCTTGGTGAAAAATTCATAGTGACCAAAGGTCTTGATAACTGTTTGTTTGCATATTCACTCGCAGAATGGACCAATCTGGAAGCAAAGCTGAAAACGCTTCCCATGACCAATAAAGATGCGAGAGCCTTTATCCGTTTTTTCTTTGCAGGTGCTACTGAATGCGAAGTGGACAAGCAGGGAAGGATATTAATACCTCAGAATCTGAGAGAATATGCGGCTCTGGAAAAAGACGTCTATGTCATCGGGGTATCAACAAGGGTTGAAATCTGGGATAAGGCCAAATGGGAAAACTACAGCGGAGACGATAATATCAATCCTGACAGCATCGCTGAAAAAATGGCTGAACTTGGAATATAAATTGTTGAGCGTTTGGGGTTGAAAGATGAATTCAAAATCTTTTATAAAGCCAAGAGGTAGAAAATGGACTTTAAACATCGCCCGGTTTTGCTGAATGAATGCATTGAAAATCTGAATATCAGACCTGACGGTACTTATCTGGATGGAACACTGGGCGGGGCTGGTCACTCAACGGAAATATACAGGAAATTGGGACCCAAGGGTGCATTAATCGGAGTAGATCAGGATATCTTTGCACTGGAAACATCGCAGCAGAGATTAAAAGACCTGAATGGACAAGCCCGGCTGGTTTTTGAAAATACCAACTTTATTCATATGAAAGATGTCTGTATAAAGCATGAAATTGAAGGTTTGGATGGAATTCTTCTGGACCTTGGAGTATCCTCCCATCAGTTGGATGAGGGGGAGCGGGGATTCAGTTATCAGCAGGATGCACCGCTGGACATGCGAATGGATCGAAGACAAGCTGTGGATGCTTCCGTAATCGTCAATGAATATGACGAGAATCAGATAAAAAGCCTGATCAGGGATTACGGAGAAGAAAAGTGGGCAGCTCGAATCGCCGAATTCATTGTAAAAGCAAGGAGCACCAAAAGAATTGAAACCACTTTTGAACTTGTAGACATCATTAAGGCGGCGATCCCAAGCAGTGCAAGAAGAGAAGGACCGCACCCGGCGAAAAGAACCTTTCAGGCCATCCGAATTGCAGTTAATGATGAACTGGGAATATTGAAAAAAGCCATAGATGACGGGGTTTCGCTACTGAAAAAGGGCGGCAGGTTTTGCATCATTACCTTTCACTCTCTTGAGGATAGAATCGTAAAAAATGAATTTGCCAATAAAGTGTATCCATGTACCTGCCCGGCTAAGTTTCCGGTATGTATATGCGGTAAAAAGCCTGAAGCGGTTCATGTTTCGAGAAAGCCGATTCTTCCTTCCAACGAAGAGTTGGAGGAAAACCCGAGAGCCCGAAGCGCAAAACTGAGAGTGATTGAAAAGATTTGACGGACAAGCGTATTACTAAAATTCACATAAATTCTCCTGAGTATTGCAGCTAAGGATGAAAACTTGAAAGAAACAAAAGAGAGGTATTTACCAAGGACAAATATTCAAAACATACAAAAGCTTTTACACACAAAAGATAAAAATTTAGATTACAAAAGACAAAGACAAAAACATTACAAAAGAAAAAAAGAGCAGTAGAAAAAGTACACAAAAGAAAAGCGAAAGTAAGAAGTCAATCAGTTGTTTGCCGAGGGCTGGCGGAAGCCAGTCCCCGGGTTTATTGTTCTTTAGGGGCTTCAACAAAAGGTTGAAGAAAGCAGGTCGGGTACTGTCGGGATGAAATAATAGGAATACATTACTTCTGAGGTGAATACAAATGAACCAGGCGGGAAAAAATTACGTTTACGGATCAACCGCTGAGAAGCTGCAGTATGACGTATACGAGGAGAATAAGGTTCTTAAAGCAAAAAAAATCCATCGGTCCAACAGTAAGGAAAAGGCTAAAATGGTTTGGACCATTCTGGTTGTATTTGCTATGTGCCTGGCTGTAATGTACCGGTATGCCATGATCACAGAAATGAATTATAATGTTTATAAACAAAGCAAGGTTTATAACGATCTTAGGAACGAGAATTCCAATATCAAGGTCCAGATTGAAAAGCAGCTGGACTTGAACAATATTAGAGAAATTGCAGAAAAGAAACTTGGGATGCAAAAACCGGATAAACATCAGAGAATCTATGTTAAAGTTCCAAAATATGACTATACAAAAGTTGCGGATAATTATCGAAATGGGAAATCCGAAGCAACCGACAATATGTTTGGCCTTCTGGTGGATAAAGTCGGTCAGTTTTCAAAGCTGCTGTATTAAGGGATTGAGACGTATCTGGGTAAATTAACTGAAGGAATTGATCGCTTATCTTTTCGAATCATTATCCAGAAGGTGGAAAGTGTTGAAGTTGTGAATGGATTGGAATATAATGGATAATCAATAACGGGATAGACTGTGGATGGATGTAAAACTGTCGTAAGGTTTTATAGAGTCTATAGTCTTTTTTGTTAGAGTCTCGATAAGGTGCATTTGGCAGTAATGGAGGGACGGAATTTGGCGGGACCTGGTTTGAGCGTAAAGAAAAGACTTTTGGCGACTTTGATGATTTTTTCAATGATGTTGTGCATCTTGATGATCAGAGTTGGATGGGTACAGATTGTTAAAGGGGAAGATTATCAGAAACAAGCTTACGAACAACAGACAAGAGGACGAATTATCAGTCCGAAAAGGGGAACCATTTATGACAGGAATGGAAAGGAACTGGCAATCAGCGCCTCTGTTGAAACCATATCCGTAAATCCTGCAGAAATAAGGAAATCAAAAAAAGACCCCGAAATGATTTCGATTAAGTTGTCGGAATGGCTTCAAATGGACAAGGAAAAGGTATTAAAAAAGGTAACTGCGTCCAGCCGCTATGAGATTGTGAAAAGAAAAGTAGATAAGGAAATCGGAGATCAGATCCGGCAGTGGAAACAACAGGAGAAAATTGAAGGCGTATATGTTGATGAAGACTCAAAACGCTTTTATCCCAATCGAAATCTGGCTTCTCACGTGATTGGATTTACCGGGGGAGATAACCAAGGTCTCGGGGGAATTGAAGCTGTTATGGAGCAATATCTCAAAGGGGTTCCCGGAAAGATATTGACAGAAGTAGATGCCAGGGGAAGAGGAATGCCTTTCTCGGGAGAAAAGCATATCGATGCGCAGGATGGACTCAATGTAGTTTTAACCATTGATGAGGCAGTTCAGCATTTTGCTGAGAAGGCGCTGGAAAAAGCCATTGATGACAACAAGGTCCTGAATGGTGCGGCTGCAATCATCATGGACCCACGAAACGGGGAAATCCTGGCGATGGCATCCAAACCGGATTTTGACCTTAACAATCCTATGGCGGCTCCGCCGAATGTAGACGCCTCCAACTGGAAAGGAACTACATCGCAGGATATCGAAATTCTTCAAAAAACAGTTTGGAGAAATAAAGCTGTTGTGGATACCTATGAACCGGGTTCTACATTTAAAGCCTTTACTTCTGCGGCAGGGTTGGAGGAGAATGTGATCAGGCCGGATAGTCCTGTTACGGATGCAACGGTAACGGTGGGCGGTTGGCCAATTAACTGCTGGAGGCCGAATGCTCACGGAAAAGAGACTTTTACCGAGGGGGTATACAATTCCTGTAATCCTGTTTTCGTCAGAGTTTCTCAAAGTCTTGGGGTGGAAAAATTCTACAAGTATGTGAAGGCCTTTGGTTTTTTGGATAAAACCAACCTGGGGCTGCCTGGGGAAGCCCAAAGTATTTTTCATAAAAAACCTACGGAAGTGGATATGGCGGCTGCATCTTTCGGACAGCGCTTTCAGATTACTCCGGTTCAGCTCATCACAGCTTATGGCGCTGTGGCAAATGGCGGAAATCTGATCAGGCCTCACTTGGTGAAAGAGATTTCCGATGCTGAAGGGAATATTGTAAAGAAGTTTGAACCGGAAGTCGTAAGAAATGTAATTTCAAAGAAAACTTCGGATGAATTAAAGGAGATCCTGGAGGGAGTTGTCTCTATAGGTACGGGAAAAAATGCCTACGTAAAGGGATACAGGGTTGCCGGTAAGACAGGTACATCAGAGACTACTGAAACCAAATCGAAGGGAAGATATATTGCTTCATTTTCTGCTTTTGCTCCGGCGGATAATCCGGTCATTTGTGCGCTGGTCATTCTGGACCATCCGAATGTCTATCCTCATACCGGCGGTATGATTGCTGCTCCGGTTGCTGGAAAGCTTGTTGAAGATGTATTGAATTATCTGGGAGTGGAGCGAAGATATTCCGAAAAGGATAAGGAAACGCTGACTCAGGAGGTATATGTCCCTGATCTCAGGAATAAAAGTATAGAAGAGTCGAAGAAGGCGCTGACTGCCCTTGGACTTGGATTTAAGGTCGAGGGAAGTGGGAATAATAGTAGCGTTGTTGTGGATCAAATCCCAAAACCAAATGCAAGTATATCTCAGAAGTCTGTTGTGATATTATATACTTATCAGCCTGATCGTTCAGCGATGGTAAAAGTGCCGGATTTGAAAAACAAAACCGTATCTGAAGCGACACAGATGCTTGCAGATTTAGGGTTGAATATCAAAGTCAACGGCATGGGAACGGCCGTGAATCAAAGCCACAAAGCGGGAGCGCAGGTTCCGAAGGGTGAAGTCGTTCAAGTAGATTTCTTACACCAGGACAATATTGAAGACATACATTAAGGGAAATTGAAGAATCAAACCTGAAACATCCGTTAAATACGTTTCTTCATTCATTCCTGAATATTAAAGATAATGGAGGTACTTTATGTTTTTAAAGGATCTGATCACAGGACTTGAGATTGTTGGAATCGAAGGCAGCACTGATATAGAAATTACCGGAATTGCTTATGACTCTAGAAAAGTCAAGCAAGGAACCGTATTCACCTGTATCCAGGGATTCAAAGTGGATGGTCATGAGTTTATACCCATGGCAGTTCAAAACGGTGCGAAAGCATTGCTCGTTCAAAAAGAGGTATCCGTACCGAAAGGAGTCACAGTGATCCAGGTGAAGGATACGAGATATGCCACCGCATATATAGCGGACCGATACTTTAATCATCCTTCCCGGAATTTTAATCTCATCGGTGTAACCGGAACTAAAGGAAAGACAACGACTACATATATGATTAAATCTATTCTGGAAGTGGCCGATCAAAAAGTCGGAATGATCGGAACCGTAGTCAACAGTATCGGGAATGAAGTGCTTCCGGCGGAAAGAACCACACCGGAATCCTATGACCTCCAGGCGCTTTTTTCAGAGATGGTGGAGAAAAAAGTGAATAGTGTGGTTATGGAGGTATCCTCTCATGCCCTTGAGCTGCACAGAGTAAGCTGCAGCGATTATGATATCGGTGTTTTCACCAATCTCTCAAGAGACCATCTTGATTTCCATAAAACCTTTGAAAACTATTTGAGTGCAAAGATAAAACTGTTCAGCCTTTGCAAAAAAGGTTTGGTAAATATTGATAACGAGTATGGTAAGGAAGTAGCTAAACGTGCACAATGTCCTGTATATACCATGGCCATTGACGCTGAAGCAGATCTGAGAGCTGTGGATGTGGTTACCCATCCCAATAGTATTGAATTTAAAGCAATAACACCTTGGGGGAATGAAAACATCAAAGTCAATATTCCTGGACGTTTTAGTGTTTACAATGCACTTGCAGCCATCGGCACCTGCTGTATGATGGGGCAATCCTTTGACAATATCAAAAAAGGCCTTGAAAAAGTCACTGTGCCTGGAAGAGCCGAAGTGGTCTATTCAGGGAAGGACTTTACCATCATTATTGACTATGCACATACGCCGGACAGTTTGGAAAACATACTGAAAACCGTAAAAAATTATGCTCCGGCAAGGGTGGTTTCGTTATTTGGGTGCGGAGGAGACCGTGATCGGACGAAGAGACCGATCATGGGGAAAATCTCTGGTAATCTGGCGGACTTTACCATCATTACTTCAGATAACCCAAGAACGGAAGATCCTGCTGCGATCATTAATGATATTGAAGCGGGAATCAAGGGGTCCAATGCCCGATATATTGCAATTCATGACCGAAGGGAAGCAATCAAATACTCCATTGAGCACGCAAAACCTAAAGACATTATTGTTCTTGCCGGGAAAGGGCATGAAACCTACCAAATATTTAAAGATAAAACCATTCATTTTGATGAAAGAGAAGTCGTGAGAGAAATCCTCGATGAATTGAAAATTGAGGATTAGATCGTTCTTATATCTTTTATACATAAGAATACTCGAAGAATAACCTTATTTTAGGAGGGTAGTCAATGCTGAAACTGACATGTAAAGAGATAATGGCGGCAACAGGGGGACACTTGATTTGCGGAAACCCCGATTCAACAATTTATAGAATTTCTACGGATTCAAGAAAAATTTACGAGGGTGATTTGTTTATTCCCATTGCAGGCGAACGATTTGACGGCCATGATTATATCCGGAGTTCTTTTGAAGCAGGTGCATCGGCAGCGATTACCCACAAGGAAGTAGGGCAGATTGAAGGGAAAACAGTCATCCGGGTGGAGGATACCTTAAAAGCGCTAGGGGAGATTGCAAAATATTACCGTTCCAAGTTTGATATTCCTTTTACAGCCATCACCGGAAGTGTAGGGAAAACCAGCACCAAGGATATGGTATGGAGTGTTTTGAGACAGAAATATAACGTGCTGCGGACCGAAGGTAATTTCAATAATGAAATCGGTCTCCCATTGACCATGTTTAATCTCGAAGAGGCCCATGAGGCGGGCGTGATTGAGATGGGAATGAGCGGTTTTGGTGAAATCAGCCGGCTGACTGCGATTGTAAAGCCGAACATCGCCATTATCACTAATATTGGGATGTCCCATATCGAAAAACTGGGATCAAAGCAGAATATTTTAAAAGCCAAAATGGAGATTCTGGAAGGGTTGAAAAAGGATGGATTGCTGATCCTAAATGGCGATGATCCCCTTCTCCAAGGATTAAAAACACTTTTAAACAATCGCACAGTATTCTATGGCCTGGAAGAAGGATACGAGTATCAGGCTTATAATGTGCAGACCTTTGGTGAAACCGGAACACAATTCGAAATCACCGTGAATAATAAGGAATATAAAGTTCATGTGCCGGTTCCGGGAATCCACCATGTGTATAATGCGCTGGCTTCCATTGCTGCGGGGATAGAGTTGAAAGTTCCGATGGAGCAAATTGTACGGGGGATCTCTGAATTCAGCCCGGGCAAAATGAGACAGAATATTATTGAGCATCAGGGAGTGAAGATCATCAATGATGCTTACAACGCCAGTCCACAATCCATGGAAGCTGCGATTACTGTACTCAGAGATCTGGGAGCAGAAGGTCGGACCGTTGCGATCCTTGGGGATATGCTGGAGATGGGGGATTGGGCTCCCAAGGCGCATGCAGAGGTAGGGAAATTTGTATTTTTCCAAGGAATAAAATATATTATTACTGTTGGTGAAAATGGGAAGCATATTGCCGATGGTGCCGTAAAAGCAGGAGCAGAAGCTGAAAGAGTGTTTTCCTTTAGTAACAACGAAGACTTGATCAATTTCGTAAAAAGGTTTCTACGGCCAGGGGACTTTGTCCTTGTAAAAGGCTCCCGAGGAATGAAAATGGAGCAGGTCGTTGAAGGTTTGACAACCGGTGCCTAACCATGTACAATAATTTCGTTTGAGTCTTGCAATCATACAAGTCATGCTGTTGAACAGTATTTTTTTGAAATACCCTTTTATCATTTTCAACAACTAAACTTTTATGATGAAAGAACCGGACCCATAATCGTAACATATATAGGGAGAGAAAAAATTGAGCTTACCATTTCATTTATCAATGCAGGTTGTTGCTTTTATAATATGTTTTGTTCTGGCACTTATTGTCGGGCCGTTGACGATTCCGGCGCTTACAAGGTTGAAGTTCGGGCAGACCGTCCGGGATGACGGGCCGTCCAGCCACTTCAAGAAGACCGGAACGCCTACCATGGGAGGCGTTATCTTCTTAATCCCAATGCTGGTCTTTTCAATTTATTACGCAGCCCAGGATAAGCGAATTCTTCCGCTTGTATTTGTTACCGTGGGGTTTGGTCTCATTGGTTTTATTGATGATTATATCAAGGTGGTAAAAAGGCGAAAGGATGGACTCTATCCGCATCAAAAGATGATAGGGCTCCTGCTGATTGCAACATCTTTTGCTTTCTATATTGATCGGTACACGGATGTGGGCACCGATATCATCGTTCCGTTCCTTGGAATGGATACAACCTTCAATTTGGCATGGTTGTTTATTCCTTTTACCATTTTTGTAATTATTGCTCTGACCAACGCAGTAAATATTACCGATGGCCTCGATGGTCTGGCAGCCAGTGTGACACTGACAGTCATGATATTTTTTACTGTTGCCGCAATGACCAGAAACGAATGGGATTATATCTCGATTTTCTCTGCGATCATCGCGGGTGGATGTCTGGGGTTCCTGGTATTTAATGTCCATCCGGCAAGAGTATTCATGGGTGACACTGGTTCACTAGCCCTTGGCGGGGCGGTAGCTGCTATCGCAGTGATGATGAAGATGCCGCTGTTTATTCTAATAGTTGGAATTATCTACGTTCTTGAAAATTTGTCTGTAGTATTGCAGGTTGGTTCTTTTAAACTAAGAGGGAAAAGGATATTCAAAATGGCCCCGATTCACCATCATTTTGAGCTTTCCGGCTGGAAGGAAACCAAAGTTGTCCGGGTTTTTCTCACTACAACAATCCTCTGCTGCATATTGGGATTGATTGCTCTCAGAGTAAGATTCTTCTAAAATACCTGTTTGAACCATTGAATGCTTGGAGGTTAAGATGACAGGAAGAAAACCGTTTGATTTCTGGATTTTTATGACTGTTCTTGTGCTGCTGTCCCTGGGGATTATCATGGTATTCAGTGCCAGCGCTGCGCATGCCTATAATTATATGCACGATAGCTACCACTTCTTGAAGAAGCAGTTGGTTTCCGTAGCAGTGGGGCTTGTTGTCATGCTCGTGACAATGCAAATTGATTACAGAAAGATTGGAAAATGGTCTCCGATTCTCCTTGTAAGCAGTATTGTTCTACTGATTCTGGTATTAATTCCGGGGGTCGGCAGTAAGGTCAACGGATCCCAAAGATGGTTTATCTACGGGCCTTTGAATCTCCAACCCTCTGAAATAGCGAAGCTTGCGGTCATTTTGTTTTATTCCTACAGCCTTTCAAAACGAAAGGATCAGCTTCAATACTTTTTTAAGGGATTGCTTCCTTATCTGGTTTTAATTGGGGTGTTTGCGGCGCTTCTGCTTCTGGAACCCCATTTAAGCGGTACTTTGCTTATTGCAATGGTGGCGTGTATCATATTATTTAATGCAGGTGCAAAAATCAGCCATTTCATCCTGCTTTCACTTCCTGCAGGAGCAGGGATTGTTGTTGCGGTTATCACATCGCCTTACCGCCTAGCCAGAGTCACCTCCTTCCTGGACCCGTGGAAAGATCTTCAAGGGGATGGGTGGCAGGTGGTACAGTCTCTCTATGCTATTGGCTCAGGAGGGCTTTTTGGAAGGGGACTCGGAAGAAGTATGCAAAAATTTCTTTATATTCCTGAGCCGCATAATGACTTTATATTTTCTATCATCGCAGAGGAATTGGGTTTTATTGGTGTTGTATCAATTTTAATTCTATTCCTGATATTCATCTGGCGGGGAATCAAGATTTCCATCAATGCTCCGGATTTATTCGGCAGCCTTGTGGCGGTTGGTGTTACCTCCTTGGTTGCTGTACAGGTGCTGGTCAATGTAGCCGTTGTTACTTCTTCCATGCCTGTAACAGGGATGCCGCTTCCGTTCTTCAGCTACGGCGGAACATCGGTAGTATTTCTGCTTTTTGGTATAGGTGTATTGCTGAACATATCGAGGTATGCAAATTACGAGCGAATATGAGGTGAAAGCGCGTGAGGGTTTTAATTACAGGTGGGGGAACTGCAGGACATATCAATCCGGGTCTGGCGATAGCAAAATTTATCAAAAGCAAGGATGAGAATACAGAAATTATTTTTGTCGGAACACAGAAGGGGTTGGAAACCAAATTGGTTCCCAGGGAAGGCTTTGAGCTTAAGACCATCCGGGTAAGAGGCTTTAGGCGAAAGCTCTCTATGGATACGTTTGTAACAATCAAGGAGTTGTTTCAAGGGATCCTGGAAGCCAGAAAAGTGATCAGGGAATTCAAACCGGATGTTGTGATCGGCACAGGGGGATATGTGTGCGGTCCTGTTGTTTTTAATGCATCCTTGATGAAAATCCCAACCATGATTCACGAACAGAATGCCTTTCCGGGCGTTACAAATAGAATCTTGTCCAGATTTGCAAATGCCGTTGCCATCAGCTTCAAGGAATCAACCAAGTATTTTAAAAATGCCAAAAAGCTTGTGCTGACAGGAAATCCTATCCGGAACGAAGTATTGATGGCCGAAAGAACCTTGGCAAGGCAAAAATTAAAAATCAGTTCTGACGCTCAACTGGTTGTCATCTTTGGAGGCAGCAGGGGAGCAGAGAAAATCAATGAATCTGTAGTTCAAATGGCGCTGGAGCATTACAAAGCCAGCGATTGCAATGTCATATTTGCTCCGGGAGAAGCTCAATACGAAAAAATCGTAACCATGCTGGGAAATCAAGTTCCCCAAACCTTCAGTGTTGCGCCTTATATTTACAATATGGGAGAGGTTCTTGCTGCTTCCGACCTCGTGATCTGCAGAGCCGGTGCTATTACAATCAGCGAATTAACCGCATTGGGGATACCCTCTATCATTATTCCTTCTCCTTATGTAACTGCCAATCATCAGGAACATAATGCAAGAGCGCTCGAAGAACAAGGTGCAGCAGTCGTTATTCTTGAAAAGAACTTGAATGGCAATATCTTGTATCAGCAGATGACAGATTTGGTAAAAAACAAGGAGCAGCTTGGCAAGATGGGCAAAAATGCTAAAAAAATGGGAGTGACCAATGCTTCAGAAAAGATCTATGCGATGATACAAGAGATTATAAGGAAAGAGTAAAGGAATAAAACAGCTTTTTCGTACAGCCTTTCAATCGGAAAAGTATCGGACAACCCCCCTATAAATCGGTCAGTAACACTTTTGTAAACCCGGCATACAATGATAATGTGCCCTGTGTTTACGGAGGTGTTTTGGATGAGTAAGTTAGTCATAACTGGAGGGCAGAAACTGAAGGGAGATCTGGTCGTTGACGGATCAAAGAATGCGGTTTTACCTATCCTGGCTGCAACAGTATTAAATGGGGGCCTTAATGTTATAAAGAATTGTCCTGGATTGAAAGATGTACATATCATGATTGAAATACTTAAGAAGATCGGCTGCAAGGTAAAGTTTGAAGACAATACGGTAATTATCGACTCATCGACAGTAAATAGTACGGTAGTTCCAGAGGAATATGCTGTAGAAATGAGATCTTCCATCATCTTTTTAGGGCCAATATTATCAAGGTTTGGAAGGGCAACCGTTGGTCATCCCGGAGGATGTGACATCGGCCCCAGACCCATTGACCTGCACCTTAAAGCATTAAAGAAGATGGGGACACGAATTCAAGATATCCAATCCGGCGTAATTTTCTCCGAAGCAGAGAAGTTAAAGGGTGCAGATATTCAATTGGATTATCCAAGTGTAGGTGCAACCGAAAATATTATGCTGGCTGCAGTCTATGCTGAAGGGGATACCTATATAAGAAATGCTGCCAAAGAACCTGAGATCATTGATCTTCAGAATTTTCTCAACAAGATGGGGGTTAAGGTTTCCGGTGCAGGAACCAGTGTGATTCACATTGTGGGTGGAAATACCAAATTAAATGATGTTGAACATGCCATCATTTTTGATAGAATAGTAGCAGGGACTTATATGGCGGCAGCAGGAATTACCGGCGGCAGTGTAACTCTAAAGAATATCATTCCGGAACACATTAACGCGATTATATCCAACATGAGGGAATGCGGCTGCAGGATCAATGTAAAAAAGAGTGAATTGCACATATCCGGGCCGGCAAGGCCGAAAGCCATCGATATTATTCGGACATTGCCATATCCTGGATTTCCCACAGATATGCAGGCTCAAATGGTTGCACTGATGTCTGTCGCCAGGGGAACAAGCATCATCGTTGAAACCATCTTTGAAAACAGATTCATGCATGTTGAAGAATTGCTGAGAATGGGAGCGGATATTAAGCTGGAAGGCCGTCTGGCTGTGATTAAAGGAGTCAAAAGGCTTACAGGAGCCAATGTTGCTGCCAGGGATCTTAGAGGCGGAGCTGCCCTTGTGCTTGCCGGGCTGGCTGCTGAGGGAGAAACCACTGTAAATGATATAAAACATATTGACCGGGGCTATGAAATCATTGAGAAGAAACTAGCACAAATTGGAGCCTTGATCAGAAGAGAAGTTTAGAGGTGGAGAAATTTTGAAAGTTCGTGAGCCGGCTTTAGACGGCGTTCCACAGGTTGGAAAACTAAAGAAGAAGCCTAAAAAACGAAGGTTCAGAGGAATCAAGCTGCTTTTGACGGTGCTGCTTCTGGGAAGTGCATTGGTCCTGCTGGCGTTGTCACCTTTTTTCAATATCTCGGCTGTAAAGGTAAGCGGAGGACAACATTACAACCCGGAGGACATCATACAGTCAGCAAACCTGCCAGTAGGAGAAAATGGGTTTAAAACACTGGGGAAAAATATTGGCAGTGTTAAAAATGTGCAGAAGTTTGTTACACTTCGATGTGCGCTGGCTGAGGATGCTGTCATGAATCATCGTCCATACATAAAAACAGCAAAAGTAAAGTATGTTCTTCCCGGGACATTTGATATTAATATTACTGAGAGGAAACCAATAGGGTTTGTACCCTACACGGGTACAAACCTGATTATCGATGA
The DNA here is from genome assembly GCA_026418695.1 of Clostridia bacterium. Taxonomy (GTDB): domain Bacteria; phylum Bacillota; class Clostridia; order Acetivibrionales; family JAFADI01; genus SKW158. Next base: position 17,627 of record JAOAAU010000105.1, on the reverse strand, counting down.
TGAGGGATTCGTACTTGATACTGTAAACAAGCCGACGGCAGGAACCAATCCTGTCATTAAAGGATTGGAATTTGAAAACTATGAATTGGGACAAGCCTTGAAAATTAAAAATACATTAGGGTTTGAGACGGTTTTGAAGACACAGCAGGTACTTAGAGATTCTGAGGAGCAGGGGAATATAAAACTTTCCGCTCCGATCAACAGTATCGATGTCAGCGACTTAAGCAGGGTCTGCTTACTGGTGGACTCAAGGATTACAGTGAATTTTGGGGATGTATACTATTTGTCCTATGAGGAATTGCTATATAGAATTAATTTCTTTAAGCAGGTTTTTACAAAGAACTTAAAAAAGCAGGATAAAGGACTTTTAGATTTTACCATGGGAGATAATCCTAAATTTATTCCGCAGTAACCTAGTTTTTTTGTTAAAAAAATAAATATAATATAAATGAATATGCAAATGAATGCACAAATAAATGGGGGTACCTTCATGATTCCTTTGTTAGGTTTGATTATCGGTATACTGATCGGGACACTGATTCCTTATAATATTCCATATCAGTATTCAAATTATGTAGCAGTTGCATTGCTGGCTGCACTGGATTCTGTTTTCGGAGGGATTGCAGCAACCCTTCAGGGAAAATTCGACTTGAAAGTCTTTTTATCTGGTTTCTTTGGAAATGCCTTACTGGCAGCAGGATTAGCCTATATCGGGGATAAACTGGGCATCCAAATCCATTTGGCGGCAATTTTTGCCTTTGGTAACCGACTGTTTTTAAATTTTGCAATTATTCGAAGAATTCTATTGAATAAATACTCAAAAAAAGATAATATAGTATAGATAGAATTTTGTATAATAATGTTGAATTATTTTGAGATTGCGGCGATTATGTCGATCAAATAATTCTGATTTTCAAGTTGCATTATGTTGGGTATTTAAGGGTACGTGTGTTGTTTTCAGGGGGTTCAATCATTTGGAGGATATAGTAGTCGGTATAGATATAGGTACAACAAAGGTTTGTGCATTGATCGGCAGGATTGACAAAGCCAACCAGCTGAATGTGCTGGGGGTTGGAACAGAAGCTTGCAACGGTGTCAGAAAAGGGGTCATCGTTGATATGGATAGTACTGCGAATTCCATTAAAGCGGCTGTTGAACAGGCTGAGTCCATGGCTGGTCTTCGGGTTGGGTCTGCTTATGCCAACATCCCGGGGATTCACGTATCCGTAATCAATAATAGAACAGGGATCAATGTCTCCAATGAAAACCGTGAAATTACGATCAAGGATGTTGAGAGACTCCTTTACTCTGCACGAAATGTTTCTGTTCCGGAAGACAGGCAAATCATAGATATTATTCCAAAACAATACATTATTGATGGATATGACGAGATTATCGATCCCGTTGGAATGGTTGGCGTAAAGATGGAAGTGGATGCCGATGTTGTCGCCGGGAAAATTACTTCTGTTCAGAATATCGTTAGAAGCATGGAGCGTGCAGGGATTAAAACAGATGGTCTCGTTGTCGAAGCACTTGCTACCGGTGAGGTTGTCCTTACACCGGAAGAAAAGGAAATGAGTGTTTTGTTAATTGATGTAGGCGGCGGAATCACCGATGTTTCAGTATTTAAAAGCAAAAAGCTGGTTTTATGTGATTCTATTCCTGTAGGTGGAGATCATATTACCAATGACATATCTATTGGACTTAAAATTCCATATTCAGAAGCTGAAAAGGTGAAGCGAGAATTTGGACTTGCTTTGACTTCTCTTATAAAAAACGATCAGGAATTCTCTGTTTTTGATGTCAATGAAAATAGAAAAAAGAGTATTAAGGTTTCAGAAGTGGTTGAGATTATTGAAGCCCGGGTACATGAAATATTTACTTTGATCAATGACTTACTAGCCAGCAATGGTATTGACAGCAGCAATATTGCCGGAGTAGTTCTTGCCGGCGGAGGGATTACCAACGCTGATGGCTGCATCCAGCTGGCCAATGAAGTTTTTGGCATTCCTGTCCGCGTAGTTTCCAATAGAAGCCTTGGAATCGGAAAGAGTGAGCATATCACGGCGGCCGGTATTGTTAAGTACATCGCGGTGAATGCCAAGGGAAATAATATGTCAAGTGATGTGAAAAACATAAAGCAGAAAGCCGTAAAGAAGGAATGGGGCTTATTTAAGCGTATTTCCAAGCTTTTCAATAACTTATTTTAACAATATAGTTCTAATTTTCGATGTACATTCATACTTTTATGGTTTATAATATTTGATAGTTAATGCCAGCTTTGTAAAAATGGGTCATCCATAATTTATGGAAGCGCCGCTTTGAAAAGCTGCCAGATAAATTTACTTACCAGATATTGACGATTTCATCGCAGAAATGATTGATACAAAATAATTAGTCCATACAAAAGATAAGTAATACATATAAAGGGGGACTTAGTTTGTTGGAATTTGATATCGACATGGAGAATTTTGCACAAATAAAAGTAATTGGTGTCGGCGGCGGCGGAAATAACGCTGTTAACAGAATGATCGCAGCTGGGTTGCGCGGAGTTGAGTTTATAGCAATAAATACGGATAAACAGGCATTGTTCTTATCAAAAGCCAATACAAAGATTCAAATCGGGGACAAGCTTACCAAAGGTCTTGGTGCAGGCGCAAATCCTGAAATTGGAGAAAAAGCAGCGAATGAAAGCAAGGACGAGATTGCTCAGGCCATCAAGGGGGCTGACATGGTTTTTGTCACCGCCGGAATGGGTGGAGGTACCGGTACCGGAGCTGCTCCTGTTGTTGCCCAGATCGCAAAGGATATGGGAATTCTCACTGTCGGTGTTGTAACAAAACCTTTTATGTTTGAAGGCAAAAAGCGTATGCAGCATGCTGAGAGAGGCGTAGAAAACCTGAAAAATACAGTGGATACACTGGTCACCATTCCGAATGACAGACTTCTGCAGGTGGCTGAAAAGAAAACTTCCATCGTAGATGCATTCAGAATTGCAGATGACGTTTTAAGACAGGGTGTTCAGGGTATTTCTGACTTGATTGCAGTTCCAGGTCTTGTAAACCTTGACTTTGCAGATGTCAAGACCATTATGTTGAATACCGGGTTGGCTCATATGGGTATCGGACGGGCTTCCGGTGAAAACAGAGCCGAAGAGGCTGCCAGACAGGCGATCCAGAGTCCGCTTCTGGAAACATCCATTGAAGGTGCTAGAGGCGTATTGCTGAATATTACCGGCGGATTGGATCTCGGTTTGTTTGAGGTAAATGCAGCAGCTGAATTGGTACAGAAGTCAGCGGATCCGGATGCGAATATCATATTCGGTGCTGTTATTGACGAAAACCTCAAGGATGAATTGATTATCACTGTCATTGCAACAGGATTTGAAAAGGGGCCGATCATTAAAAAGGTTGAAAAAGTGGTTGAAAAGGCACCCGCTGGCGCAGCACCTGCTGAAAAGCCATCCAACGCAATCAATCCAAGTGATGAGCTTGAAATACCAACCTTCCTCAGAAGGAACAAATTCAGATAATAAAACAGTCTAAATTTTAAAACACCGGGAAATCGTTGATTTCTCGGTGTTTTTTGTCATACGATTTTTCTTTTTCTACACGGGGTTGTGACAAAAAAATAGAAGCCTTCCATTTATAATAAACTTTGTGAAGGATGCGTACAAAACCTCCGGATAAAGCAGGTTCGCATACATTAAAATGGCGGCTGTTCTTCAATTTCAATCATAAAAATACAGGCATATGAATATACGTAGAATAGGGGATTGTCTGATTAAGGAGTATTCACGGTGGAGATATATTTGGATGTGCTCTTTTTAGAGAATGTTGTTATGAATTATCTTATTCTTTTGGTTACAGCAAAATTTTCTAAAAATAAAACATCCAGCCTTCGATTGCTTATGGGAGCGTTGGTAGGCGCTTGTTATGTTGCTATATTGATCCTTTTTCCAAACATCAAATTCTACTATACGGCCTTTGGAAAAATCATTCTGTCTTTTGTAATGATCGCAGTTGCATTTACACCGGAGAAAGTGCTTCAATTTTTTAAGACACTTGCTATTTTTTATATATCCACATTTATATTTGCCGGCGCTGCTTTTGCATTTATGTATTTCAATCAGACGGGAAGCTTTGTTCGAAACGGAATTGTGTATATCTTTTGGCAGTCCAAATGGACATTACTTTTACTATCGATTATTATGGTAGGCATTATCGTTCGAATTTTCTGGGAGATTATCCAATCACGGCATATTAAAGAGAAATTACTCCTGACGCTTCGGATCGCATTTGAAAGCAAGATTATAGCGTTAGCAGCACTTGTAGATACGGGGAACTCCCTTCATGATCCATTAACCAATACCCCGGTGATTGTTGCAGAGTTTAAAGCCATCAAAGACATTTTACCGGATGAAATTCAGCGAATTTTCCTGGAGTCAAAGGAAAACGACCTGATCAGCGTTACTGACATTGTTTCAAACTCAACATGGCTTTCAAGGTTCAGGCTGATACCCTTTACATCCATCGGAAAGGAAAACGGGATGATGATCGGGTTTAAGCCCGATTATATAGAAATTGGGGAGGATCAGGAAAGGAAAGGAGTTGAAAATGTTATCATCTGTATTTATAACAGGTCTCTATCCAAAAATGAAAGATATAGAGCTCTGTTAAGTCCTGAATTGGTGACTGAAATGACCGCTTAAAATGAATCGGCGTCTTTTTTAGTCATGCTTAGCAAGTGTTTCTTGCGTTATCTGCAGTAAATCAAGGCTGGATCAGTAGTTTCACTCATTATAGTTTGAAAGGTGATGGAGATATGTATCTATTAAGAAAACTTTGCTTGATTTTCAGAATCAAATACATTCATATACTCAGTAAGCTCAACCTTTACAAAGGACATCCGGTACACTATATCGGGGGGAGTGAAGCGTTGCCGCCACCGCTTTCAAACGATGAGGAGAATTACCTGCTTAATAAGCTTGAAAACGCAGAACTTGGAGTTAAGACGGTGCTTATCGAGCGAAATCTGAGGCTTGTCGTATATATTGCACGAAAGTTTGAGAACACGGGTGTCGGTGTTGAAGATTTAATTTCAATCGGCGCTATAGGACTCATCAAAGCTATTAATACTTTTAATCCATCAAAAAATATCAAACTGGCGACTTATGCATCCAGATGCATTGAAAATGAAATACTGATGTATCTGAGAAGGAATAATAGAATTAAGGCTGAAATCTCTATCGATGAACCTTTGAATATTGATTGGGACGGCAATGAATTGCTTTTATCGGATATTCTTGGAACAGAAAACGATTTGATTCATCGGAGCATTGAAGATGAAGTGGATAAGGAACTTCTCTGTGCCGCAATGAAGAAGCTTTCTGCGCGGGAAAAAAAGATCATGGAATTGAGGTTTGGCCTTACCAATGGTGTTGAAAAAACCCAGAAGGAAGTCGCGGATATGCTGGGAATATCTCAATCCTATATCTCCCGGTTGGAAAAAAGAATCATCAGCAGACTGAAGAAGGAAATCAACAGAATGGTATGACAAAGCAATAAATACTGAATAATGAAGAAAGCAGAATGAAGAGTGGCTGGATAATAGTAATAATGTAAATAAATTGATTCCTAAGTATTCTTCTTTTTACTTTCTTAGTTGCCTTTCTGTCAAGGCGTTTTCAAAAAATTTATTGTCTTTTCCTCCAGTATAAAAACAACCTCCGTGGCAATAATGTTACTGACGTAAATATATTGCCGGGAGGTTTTTGTATGCTTGTCAACAAAGTTGAAATTTGCGGTGTCAACACTTCTAAATTACCTGTATTAACAAATGAGCAGAAAAAAGTACTTTTTGATAGGATGCATAAAGGGGATACCTCGGCAAGAGAGGAGTTCATCAGAGGGAATCTGCGATTGGTCCTAAGTGTCATTCAAAGATTCAATAACCGGGGAGAGTATGTGGATGACCTGTTTCAGGTTGGATGCATCGGGCTGATCAAAGCGATTGATAACTTTGATGTGAGTCAGAATGTGAAGTTTTCTACGTATGCTGTTCCTATGATCATCGGGGAGATCCGGAGGTATCTGAGAGACAATAACTCCATTCGTGTAAGCCGTTCCCTACGGGATATTGCCTATAAAGCTCTTCAGGCCAAAGAAAGGCTGACCAATAAAAATTCGAAGGAACCTACCATCAATGAAATTGCAGAAGAACTTAAAATAGCAAAGGAAGACATCGTCTTTGCCCTCGATGCCATCCAGGATCCGATTTCACTCTTCGAATCTGTTTATCATGACGGAGGAGATGCCATATTCGTTATGGATCAGGTCAGTGACGACAAGAACATAGATGAAAACTGGTTGGAAACTATTGCCTTAAAAGAAGCAATGCGGAAATTAAATGATCGTGAAAAACTGATCCTCAATCTTCGCTTCTTCGAAGGCCGAACCCAGATGGAGGTTGCCGAAGAGATCGGAATATCTCAAGCTCAGGTCTCAAGGCTGGAGAAAACAGCGCTCATGCATATGCGAAAGTTTATATAATTAGTAAAATATCTATTCAGTAATTGGTTAAAAACAACTTGAATTGGATTTGGGGAAACATCTCAACGCAAAAGGAATCCCCGGGATTCAGAGAGATGTGTCCCCATACATTATTCACACCTTATTCGCACCGAAAGGTGTTTTTTTCATACCCCTTAAATCCGGCGCATATATTTAATATGAGTGGGGGACTGGATGTTTATAACTTTTTGTTATCACCCGTTACCCATCACCTATAACCGGTTTGAGGTGGTGAAGCAATTATGACCCGTTCGTCGGAATTCAGGGATAAGGAAGTCATTAATATGTCGGACGGAAGAAGATTGGGCTTTGTATGCGATGTTGAAATCAACATGGAGGATGGGAAGCTGGAAGCAATCATTATTCCAGGCGGGGGCAGGCTCTTTGGATTATTGGGAAAGGACAGTGAGTTTGTGATCCCCTGGGAAAAGGTGAAGAAAATTGGCGAAGATATTATCCTCGTAGATATGGATGAAAGATATATACGAAAGTATTTTGAATGAGGATCATTCAGGTAGGTATGGAAATAAAATCAAGTAAAATTGAGAGATTTTGACCAAAATTGAAAGAAAACAGAAAAGTTTGTTGCAGTTTTGGATAAATCAGTATAAAGTATATCCATAAGTGTCCGATACTATATGTTGAGTAATCAAATGTTTTTTAAAAATTGTACAAAAGAGAAGACCGTAGAAACGGGGAATTAGGGGGATGAATGGATGAAATGCCCGTATTGTGGATTTATCGAGGATAAGGTCATAGACTCAAGGCCTACCGATGAAGCTTCTGCCATCAGGAGAAGAAGGGAATGCTCAAAATGTACCCGGAGATTTACAACCTATGAGAAGGTGGAAAGCCTGCCCCTGATGGTAATAAAAAAAGACAAGACAAGACAGCCTTTCGACAGGGAAAGACTGCTGAATGGCTTGCTGAGAGCCTGTGAGAAAAGGCCTGTTTCCATCAATGACCTGGAAAAGCTGGTCACAGATATTGAAAGCCAGATATGCAATTCTCTTCAAAGAGAAGTAACCACCCAGGAAATCGGAGAACTGGTGATGACCCGGCTGAAGGAAATGGATGAAGTGGCATATGTAAGATTTGCCTCTGTTTACCGGCAGTTCAAGGACATCAATACCTTTATGGACGAGTTGAGAAAGCTTCTAAATGAAAAATAAATCATAATGGTGTTTGAAAGAGCAAGCTTACTTCCTTGCTCTTTTTCATTGGGTAAATTCTTACTGCATTCTCATAAAATGGGGAGTGGGAGATTTTCTTGTACATATGAATCTTATTTGTTAAGATAGAATTAATAATTTCATGCATATATCCCTAAACCTACGCAATCGTTCATATTTGAAAAGAGTCAAATTAATAAAATAGAAGAGAGTGATACCGTTAGATGAATCCAGTATTGGACAGGAATCTCCAGTGTCTCGAAAAACATCAGCCAGCTCTATATAAAAAAATTGTTTCCTATATGAGATCACAGTACACATCTAAAAACAAGTCTGTTGAAAAAATACTTCTTGCACAGCAGGAGGAACTGATTATTAACATGCTTGTAGTAAGCGGTGGCAGGGAATATCTGATTTGCAACCATGAAGACCCTATCCAGCAGTCTTATGAATGGATTGACAAGTATATTGATCCTACCAATAGTACTTATATTGTATATGGAATCGGGTTTGGGTTTCATCTTGAGGTTCTGCTGACCAGTTTTCCGGGTAAAAAAGTGATCCTTATAGAACCGAACATGGATCTGTTTTATAGAATCCTTTCGGTAAGAAATCTTGAATTGATTCTCACAAAGTCCGAAATTCTGGTGGATGAGGAGATCGGAGAGATCTTAAGCAGGTTATCCGGGGTGTATATGGACACTGCCCAGCAGGGAGCTCAGCTTCAACCATTCGAAGTGTATGCGGAAATGTTTCATGCCGACTGGGATGAATTAAGAAATAAATTTATCAAACAAATTGAAAACTTTACTGTAGATATTGCAACAAGAAGGCATTTTGGTGATTTGTTCATCCATAATGATATAAAAAATGCTTCAAAGTTATTGCAGGCTTCCAACGCTGGGGGGCTGACAGGACGTTTCAGGGGAATTCCAGGGATTCTTGTTTCAGCAGGACCGTCCTTAATCAACGATATTCCTTTGTTGAAAGAACTTTCAGACAAGTGTGTAATCATGGCGGCAGGCACAGCTGTAAATATTCTAGAAGAGAACGGAATAGTACCGCATTTCATGGTGGGGATCGATGCTGGAGAGGCAGAAGCCATAAGGCACCGCAAAGTAAAGAATACAGGAATATACTTCATATATTCAAATCAGGTTGCAACGGGTTCTCTTGAACACTATCAAGGACCCAAATTTGTCATGAATTATTCAGCCGATGCGTTTACCACAGATTTTTTACAATATGCTGGGATTGAATCTGAGCTTTTCTACAGCGGCCCGTCTGTTGCTAATACCTGTTTTGATATTCTTTATAAGATGGGGTGTAACCCGATCATACTGGTTGGCCAGGATTTAGCGTTTACTGGCGGACATGAATACGCAGGTGGAATGAAGGGAAGAACGGTTGTTGGAGAAGACAACCTGGAGGAAAGAGGATATATCGCGCTAAAGGACAAGAAGGGGAACCAAGTCTATACCAGCCGAGCATTTCTAGCTATGAGAAACTGGTTCGAAGGGTATTTCGAGAAATTGGCTGGGAAAGTAGAAATACTCAATGCGACAGAAGGGGGCTTAAACATAGAATATGCCCAAAATGTATCACTCCAAAATACTATACAGAAATGTAGCTGGGCTAAAACTGATATAGAAGCACAAATAAAGGGAATTCATGAAGAGGGATTTTTTGCTCAAACAGTGATTCATAAACTGTCTGAGTATAAACATAAGCTTTGTAAGGAATTATGTGCCCTTGAAGAAATATCCGGTAAACAACTCAAGCTTTTGGACATGATTCGAAGAGATATCTATCATCCTTCAAAAGATCGTAGAGCCTTTAACAAAATTGCGCATCAGGTTGGAGAATTTACGGATCGTGTTCTGGATTCCTCTGTTTATAAGCTTCTCTTAAACAATCTGATCGGGATGGACTTCTTTCTTATCAAGAGGGAGGTTGACCTGGCGACACAGAGTCTGGGAAGTTATGAAGAGGTCAAGGAATTTTATATTCGAGCCATTGAACAGCAAAATCAGATTCTCACAGACAGTATTCAGCGGATTAAGAAGATGTTAAAAGAAGAATAAGATCGAAAAGAGCCTTGGTTGATTGAACCCAAGGCTCTTTTTAGAATATTTTGAGCGCACGCCTCTTGATGATGTATACAAATTTTACAAAATATGTTAATATAGTTTAATAAATAACATAATTATACGGGTTGATTTTTGAGGGGGCAATCATGTTATCAAAAATAAAAAGCTGTGGTCTGGTGGGCATTGACGGATATATTGTGCAGATAGAAACAGATATCAGCAATGGAATTCCTGCCTTTGAAATTGTGGGTTTGGGCGATGCCGCCGTTAAGGAATCCAAAGAGCGGGTACGGTCCGCAATAAAAAATTCGGGTTTGGAATTTCCGATGAAGAGGATTACGATTAATCTTGCACCTGCAAACATAAGAAAAGAAGGCTCTGCTTTTGATCTTGGGATTGCATTGGGGATCCTGAAAGCTACGGGCCAGATTGATAATGAAGCTTTAGACCAGTACACGTTTGTCGGAGAACTGTCATTGGATGGAGAAGTAAAGCCAATCAACGGTGTACTTCCCATGGCTATTTGTGCTTTACAAATGGGAGCAGAGTACATTGTACTTCCGATGGAAAATGCAGCTGAGGCAGCTGTAGTCAAAGGACTGAAGGTTTTACCTATCCAGAAGATTGAGGATATAGTTTACCACTTGAATGGTGAGAAGCAGATAGAACAGTACTATTGCGACATAGATGGGTTGTTCAAGAATTATGCGAATGACGAAATAGATTTTTCAGATGTAAAAGGTCAGGAGACTGTAAAGAGAGCCCTTGAAGTAGCTGCGTCCGGAGGTCATAACTGCATTATGATCGGGTCGCCGGGATGCGGCAAGACGATGATTGCCAAACGGCTGCCGACGATTCTGCCAGCCATAACCTTTGAGGAAGCTTTGGAAGTTACTAAAATTCACAGCATAGCAGGACTGCTTCCGCCAAAGACTTCACTGGTGACAACCCGACCTTTTCGGTCACCTCACCATACAATCAGCGATATTGGTCTAATTGGGGGAGGGAAATATCCAAAACCCGGAGAAATCAGTCTCGCACATTACGGAGTACTTTTTCTTGATGAAGTGCCGGAATTCAGCAAAGACGCCTTAGAGGTGTTAAGACAGCCCCTTGAAGATGGCCTTGTGACTATTTCAAGAGTCAATGCAAGCTTGTCTTATCCGGCGAAAGCCACCCTGATCTGTACAGCAAACCCTTGTAAATGCGGAAACCTGCTTGAACCGGAAAAACAATGCAATTGTACCCCAAGAGAAATTCAAAAATATATGGGCAAATTAAGCGGCCCTTTGTTGGACAGGCTGGATATTCATATCGAGGTATCCTCCGTCAAATACAAAGATCTTGATAACCCAAAAGAAGAGGAAAAGTCGGTTGCGATCCGTGAACGGGTAAACAAGGCAAGAAAAGTACAACTGGAAAGATACAAAGGGTTAAAAATATACTCGAATTCGCAGCTGCAGGCATCTATGATCAATAAATTCTGTAAATTGGATGACAAAGGCAAGGACCTGCTGAAAAATGCGTTCGAAAAACTAGGACTGAGTGCAAGGGCACACAGCAGAATACTGAAGGTTGCCAGAACGATTGCGGACATGGAGGAGTGCGAGAATATTAAGGTAACCCATATTGCAGAAGCAATCCAATACCGAAGTCTGGACCGGAAGTTTTGGAACAGGAATACATAAAAGAGAGTGGCCAGTTAAGACCACTCTCTTTAAGGTTACTTTTTATTACTTTACTTCAACAGTCCATCCAAAGGTATCATCCAGCTTGCCGCTCTGGATACCGGTGATGGTATCATAGACCTTTTTGGAACACTCACCGATTTTTCCGTCATTGATGGTGATTTTTTGATCATTCCAGTTCAATTCACCCACAGGAGAAATAACAGCGGCTGTGCCTGTTCCGAAGACTTCATCAAGTTTACCGGCTGCATGGGCATCAAAAACTTCCTGTATGGAGATTCTTCTTTCAGTAACTTTTGTACCTTGAGACTTTAAAAGTTCTATGGTGGAAGCTCTGGTTATACCGGGAAGAATACTGCCTTCAAGAGAAGGCGTAATTACCTCGCCGTCAATTTTAAAGAATACATTCATGGAACCTACTTCTTCAATGTACTTCTTTTCTACGCCATCCAGCCACAAAACCTGTACATATCCTTTTTTAGCAGCATCTGCTTGTGCTCTCAGACTGGCTGCATAGTTTCCACAGGTCTTCGCGAACCCTGTGCCGCCTTTTACTGCACGGACATAGTTGCTTTCAACATAAATGTTGATTGGGTTGATCCCTTGAGGATAGTAAGCGCCAACTGGAGACATAATAACCATGAATTTGTACGTATGGGAAGGATGAACACCCAATACGGCATCCGTTGCAAATATAAACGGACGGATATAAAGGGAAGTTCCTTCAGCACTCGGAATCCAATCCTGATCGACCTTTACCAGGGTTTTGATGGCTTCAACACAGAAATCAACGTCGATTTGAGGAATACACATTCTCTCATTGGTGACATTGATTCTTTCCATATTTTTTTGAGGTCTAAACAAAAGAACCCTGCCATCCTTGGTATTATAGGATTTCATTCCCTCGAAGATTGCCTGGCCATAGTGCAGTGTGGCTGTCGCAGGATCGAGTTCAAGGGGACCATAGGGAACGATTCTGGGATCATGCCAGCCCTTTCCTTCCGTATAGTCCATGACAAACATATGATCGGTAAAGTATTTCCCAAAGCCCAAGCTGTTCTGATCCGGCTTTGCCTTTGGAGCGGTCGTTCTTTTAATTTTGATTTCTAGTGACATATATCTAAACTCCTTTCAAAATAAATACTTCTGTAAAATTAGAATTCTTCAAAACCGTGATGTGGATGAACCAATTTCGTCTGCTTCTAAAACTTACATAAATTATGCTCCTTTTCAATATAAAAATCAAGAGCATGGGTGAAGTGCACTACGAAATTATTCATGATAAATCATTTTTATGGTCATACCACCATCAACAGTTAGATTCGTTCCAGTGATAAAGCCAGCTTCATCAGAACAAAGGAATAGACAAGCCTTCGCGATGTCCAAAGGAGAACCTACTCTTCCGGCCGGGTGCTGGAGGTGGTCCATTTCACTTAAAACAGCCGGAGCGGCTTTGCCGGATTTTTGCCATTCTGAAATTTCGATCCATCCCGGGCTGATGGAGTTAACCCGAATCTTATATTTTCCCAGGGACACCGCTAAGGAGTGAGTTAATGCAATGATTCCTCCCTTGGATGCCGAATAGGCTTCAGTATCCGGCTCCGACATAAAGGCTCTGGTCGAAGCGATATTGACGATACAGCCATTATTATTTTTTGCCATAGTTTCTGACGCATACTTTGCACAGAGATAAGGTCCTCGAAGATTGACTGCGATGACTTTATCCCAAAGGGCGCTGTCCGATTCAAACATATTTCCGAATTTTGATATTCCTGCATTGTTGATTAGGATATCAATGGTTTTGTAACGCTTCAAGGTTGCTTGAACGAGATTTTTTATACTGTCCTCACTGGATACATCGGTTTCAACAAAAAAAGCTTCTCCATTGTTTGAACGGATATATTCCTGGTTCTCAAGCCCTGCCTCCGGGTCGACATCTGCAATTACTACATTGGCTCCTTCAGATGCAAAGGCACGAGAAACGGCCCTGCCAATACCCTGACCTCCACCTGTCACGATGACTGTTTTTCCATCAAAACGCATATTACAATCTCCTTCTAACTTAGAAATTGATGAGCTTAATGCAAGCCACCTTGCCGATTTATGATGATTTTGTCTTGTATTATATCACTTCAGCTCAATATAAATAAACTCATAAAATTCAAAATTTAAGGAAAAGCATACGAACCTCAGCCCTTAAGATATTTCTCAAACTGAGTGTATTTATTAATATCACACTTATACCGGGAGGTTATTGCTATCAGGGGATCAGTCTGTTATCATATACTTGGCTGGAGTTTGGAAAATCATTTCAAATTATTAACTGTTTACGATAAGTCCCAATGCTGAGAATAACTTCTTGTGTTGTTGATAAATTTTATTTGGAATAATATGATTAAGAATTACTTTAACAATATAAATCGCAATAATGGATTTATATCGGAAGAACTAATTCTTGCGATACAAATCAAGGTAATACAAGCGCACAAAAGAAGGAAACGTAGAGTTGTTGTGCGTTGTATGTAGACGGAGGAATAGAATGCTCGAAAAGTATTTTCCCAAGCTGCTGTTGGACAAAGTACAGGACATTGATTTGGAACAACTGAAAAAGAGGGGAATCAAGGGCTTGCTGCTGGATATTGATAATACCCTTGTACCTCATGGCAAAGAGGCGGATGACAAAGCGGTTGCATGGATTGAAAAAGTGAAAGCTTCGGGCTTGAAAGTTTGTATTGTTTCCAATGCCTCCAAGAAGCGCGTCATCAAGTTTAATGAAAGATTGAAGATTTTTGCATTTCATAGGGCATCAAAACCGGGGACCAAGACTTTTTTAAAGGCAATCCGATTGATGAATCTGAAGCCGGATGAGACTGCCATGGTGGGCGATCAGCTGTTTACGGATGTATATGGAGGAAATAAGCTGAATATGTTTACCATTCTGGTGAAACCCATTGATACCAACGAAATCCTCTTTATAAAATTTAAAAGGATTTTTGAAAAGTACATTTTATCAAAGTATAAAGTTACAATAAAAACAGGTAAGTAGTGCGTGAAGTTAAGGCTAACATATAAGGAAAAACGGGGGTATTATGGAAATAGACTTCAAAGTAACAGGAAAGACAAAAGTGATGGGCATTATCGGAAATCCTATTGAGCATTCATTTTCTCCGATGCTGCATAACTCTATAAGCAAACATCTTGGTATTGATACCGTTTATATACCTTTTAAAGTGGAAAAGAACCATCTTGAGAGTGCTGTACATGGCCTCAAGGCTTTGAATGTAGTCGGTTTCAATGTTACTGTTCCCTATAAAAAGGATGTCATGAAGTTCATCGATGATAATACAAAAGAAGCTTTACTGATGGGGGCTGTGAATACCGTAAAAAACATTGAAGGACGATTCTATGGCTATAATACGGATGCTGAAGGCTTTTCCAGGTCTTTTAAGGAAGAGACGGGAACAGGCTTCAAGGAAAAGAAGATTTTTATTATCGGATCAGGAGGAGCTGCACGTGCCATTACAGTAAAAATGGCTTTTGAGGGTGCGAAAAAAATCTACATTGTCAACCGTACAGCTTCTAAAGCAGCAGAACTTGCAGAAATCATCAATAACAATATCGATAGTGTAGCAGAAAGTTTTGGATTCGATGACAAAAAGGCTATAAAGTCCTTTGAAGCCAGTGATATTGTTGTGAATACCACATCTGTGGGAATGCATCCGGAAGTAGACAGCAGCCCAATCGAAGAAAACTATCAGTTTTCGAAGGGTCAGATTGTATATGATGTTGTTTATAACCCGTCAAAAACCAAATTTATGTCCGATGCTGAAAAAACGGGATGCAAAACAGTCAATGGACTTGGTATGCTCTTTTACCAGGGAATCAATGCTTACGAAATCTGGACGGGGATCAAGCTTTCTGAACAATTCTTAAAAGAACTTTTTGTGGACTTCAAATCGGTTTTAGAGAATAGATAGGCGTATGCCCCTGAGAAAATCGAGGATTTTGTCGAATATAAAAGGATTTATTAAAAGAATGGCGAATATGATACTTGACGAACATTATTTCAAGTTCATATTGGCCATTTTTCATTTGTGAGGGATATTATGATAAAGCAAACACGAAAAAAGCTTGGAGATCTCCTGGTTGAGGTTGGCATGCTGACCAAGGAGCAGCTCGACAAGGCTTTGGACATACAAAAGCAAACCGGAGAAAAGATTGGTGAAATCCTGCTTTCAGAAGGGTTTGTAACACAAAATGACATCATTCAGGTATTGGAGTTCCAGTTGGGAATCCCCCATGTCAACCTGGAAAAGTATGAGATTGATCAGCCTACCTGTCTGCTTATTCCTGAAAATCTAGCCAGACGATATGGTCTGATTCCTATTCGACAAGAAAATGGAATATTAACCGTAGCCATGAGTGACCCTCTGAATGTTTTCGCTATTGATGACGTGAAGATTTATTCCGGGCTGGAGGTACAGCCGGTCATCTCCACACTTAAAGATATCAACAAAGCCATTGACCGGTATTACAGCGCGCAGAAAGCCATGCAGGCTGTGGAGGAATTTAAGAAGGAACAGGGGAGTTCCTTTAAAATTCATTCCGAACATGTGGATGATCAGTCTGAAGAAGAAATCAACAATTCGCCTGCGGTTAAGCTTGTAAATACAATTATCGAACAGGCCGTACGAAGCAGAGCAAGCGATATCCATATCGAACCCTTTGAAAGATTCATTAAGATACGATATAGGACCGACGGACAGCTTCGTGAAGCCATGAGGCCTGAGATTGAAATTCTCCCGGCAATTGCAGCGAGAATAAAAATTATTGGGGGCATGAACATCGCTGAAAAAAGATTGCCTCAGGATGGTAGAATCGGAGTACAGATTGACGGTAAGGATTTGGATTTGAGGGTTTCAATTCTGCCAACCGTTTACGGAGAAAAAATCGTTATCAGAATCGCTGATAAGGCGGCTTTCTTAATTTCAAAGGATAAGCTTGGCTTTAATGAAGTGGAGAAGCAGAAGTTTGAAAAGATGCTGATGAACCCCCATGGAATCATTTTGGTTACAGGGCCAACCGGAAGCGGTAAGACAACGACTCTTTACAGTGCAGTCAATGCGATTAACAAGCCCAATATCAATATTATAACCATAGAAGATCCCGTAGAGTGCCTCATCGAAGGAGTCAATCAGGTACAGGTAAACCATAAGGCTGGAATGACCTTTGCGTCAGGACTACGCTCAATACTAAGGCAAGACCCGGATGTCATCATGCTGGGAGAAATCAGAGACGGTGAAACTGCAGAAATTGCAGTAAGAGCAGCGATTACAGGTCACCTTGTGTTAAGTACGCTGCATACCAACGATGCTCCAGGTTCGGTGATAAGACTCGTGGATATGGGAATAGAACCATTTCTTGTTTCCTCATCAATGGTGGGTGTTATCGCACAAAGACTGATAAAAAAAATCTGTATCAATTGCAAAATAGAATATGAACCAACAGCAGAAGAATTGAATTTGTTGGGTCTTCCTGAACAACGCGACTTAAAGTTGCATCGCGGTAGAGGTTGTCCTGTATGCAACAGCACGGGTTATGCCGGCAGGGTTGGGATTTACGAAGTCATGCAGGTGAACAAGAAACTGAGAGCTTTAATCAATAAGGGCTGTACGGAAGATGAATTAAGAGATGCCGCCATTGAGGATGGAATGATAACATTGCGGGATAATGCAAGGAAGCTGGTTTTAGACGGAATCACGACTCTGGAAGAAGCAGTTAAGATTACTTATTCTAATGATTAATCGGAGGAATGAAAATGACGTTGGATGAATTACTCAAATATACCGTTGAGCAAGGTGCATCTGATTTGCATATTACCGTGGGGATTCCGCCTGTGATCAGGAAGAATGGAAAACTGGTACGAATCGGTGAGGATAGGATTCTTCCTTCCGATACGGATGCCTATGTAAAAGAAATGTTAAATGAAGAACAATTGGCAGTTTTCCTGGATCGCGGTGAACTGGACCTTTCATTTTCCTTGCAGGGGGTAGGGCGGTTCAGGGCTAATGTTTTTAAGCAGAGAGGGACTTGTTGCATTGCGAT
>JAOAAU010000047.1 GCA_026418695.1 Clostridia bacterium | reverse complement strand
TTTGTAATCGCAGGACTTTCGCCGCAGATTTCACAGCTCTTGCGGTGGGAAAGCTTTATTTTTCTAAAATCCATATCCAGGGAATCATAGGTCAGTAAATATCCATTTAAGAGTTCTCCAACTCCAAGAACATATTTGATCGCCTCTGTTGCCTGGATTGTTCCGATGACTCCACCCATTACCCCAATCACGCCGGCTTGTTTGCAAGTAGGTACGACATCCGGCGGCGGCGGGTTCCGGAATATGCATCGATAGCATGGACCCTGTCCGGGCAGGTAGGTCAAAGTCTGTCCCTGGAAGCGGATGATCCCGGCATGGGAAAACGGTTTTGAAGCCAGAACGCAGGCATCGTTGATCAGGAACTTTGCAGGAAAGTTATCCGTTCCGTCTATGATGAAATCGTAATCCTTATCTTTGATAATATCCAGGATATTTGCTGCACTCACCCATTCCTGATAAGTTACCACATTCACATCCGGATTCATATCATTGATGGTTTCTTTCCCCGAGATTACCTTTGGCTTGCCCACATCCTTTGTCTGATGGATGATTTGCCTTTGGAGGTTGGAAAGTTCCACCGCATCAAAGTCAACCAACCCAATGGTTCCAATCCCTGCCGCTGCAAGAAACATGGCTGCCGGTGCACCCAGCCCTCCGGTTCCTATTACCAGTACTTTGGAGTTCAAAAGCTTTCTTTGTCCTTTAGCCCCGACCTCCTTCAAAATGATATGTCTTGAGTATCTTTCCAGTTGTTCATTTGAAAAGCTCATATCGTACCTCCTCCCATGAAGTAGAGGAATTCAACCGCATCATTTTCCTTGATGATGATTTTATTAAACTCTACCCTGTCAATCATTTCATCATTGATCTGTACGGTTACGTAGTCCTGCATTTCGACCTTCTGTGTTTCAAGCAGTTCTGCTACTGATATCTCTTTTTCAAGAACCACTTCTTTTCCGTTCACTAAAATCTTCATAAACCTGACCTCCATATATTAAAATCAAAACATTTTTTCATTTTGGTAAAAGGCTCTAAAAAGATAAATCCCATTTTTATGTTCTATCCAATCCCCATCGGTGCCGGATACTGATTTCCGCCCGGCCAAAGACAAGTTTATCAACAACCAATCCCAACACGATGATGACAACCATGACCGCCATGACCTGGCTGATATCCGCCAGATCTCTGCCCACCATCAAAACCTGCCCGAGTCCTTTGGTTGCTGAAAGCATTTCCCCGGCCATCAGCGCCCTCCATGCGAAGGACCATCCCTGTTTCATCCCTGAAACCACACTAGGGAGGCTTGCTGGAATGATAACGTTCCAGTAGATTTTCAATCCGTTGGCTCCCATAGTTTTTGCTGCTCTTACGTATAACGGATTGACATTCTTAATTCCT
Source organism: Clostridia bacterium (assembly GCA_026418695.1). Lineage (GTDB taxonomy): Bacteria > Bacillota > Clostridia > Acetivibrionales > JAFADI01 > SKW158. The sequence continues at coordinate 32,330 of JAOAAU010000047.1, read as the reverse complement.
GACTCTATGGCAATAGAGATGGCAAAAGTAGATCCGACCGCGATAACAAATATAATGGCACTTTCATTCAGTCCATACCAGAGAATCGCAAATGGCAGCCAGCAGATGCTGGGCAGCGTCTGGAGCCCTAGAATCAAAGCACTGAAGTTCTCATCAAGGTACTTGAATCTGACAATGGTAAGCCCGATGACAACACCGATGATCAAAGAAATAAGATATCCCACGATGATCCTCTTTAAGCTTGCTATAATCGCAATGCCAAGGGTATTATCCGCAATAAGGCCAATCAGGGTTTGAATTACCGAAAACGGGGATGGAAAAGTGTACGGCTTCCAAATGCCCAGTACCTCAACACCGATCTTATATACCAATTCCCACACTATGATCAGCATCACGTAGAACAGTATCTTTTTCAATATTCCAATCACTGTCGTATTCAGCCTTTGCAACCTTCTCCACCTCCTTTTTCAATGCCTTCATGATATCCGCAACCACATAGGTCAGGTCCAGGCTGTCCGCCTGTCTTGGCCTTGCGAGCTGAATTTTGAATTCCTTTTTGACTCTGCCCGGATTAGCCGACATCACAATAACCCGGTCTGCCAGAATCACTGCTTCTTCTACATTATGGGTGACAAATACAATGGTTTTTTTCGTTTCCCACCAGATACGCTGCAGCTCGAGTTGAAGAATATTTTTTGTTTGACTGTCTAGAGCAGCAAAGGGTTCGTCCATCAGCAAAACCTCGGAATCCAGCGTCAATGCTCTGGCTAAAGCCACCCGCTGCTTCATCCCCCCGGAAAGCTCATGTACAAAAGAGTTCTGAAATTTCGTCAGATGCACCATTTTAAGATACTTAAGGGCTTTCTCCCTGCGCTCTTCCCTGGAGACCCCCGCCATTTTCATTCCAAACTCCACATTATCGATGACCCTTAACCATGGAAAGAGGGCAGATTCCTGAAACATCACCGCTCTATCCGGACCGGCGCTTTTCACTTCCTTGCCGTTCAAGAGCACTTTTCCCTCAGAAGCCTTTTCAAGACCGGCAATAATATTGAGGAGTGTTGATTTTCCGCAGCCAGACGGGCCAAGAAGACAAACAAATTCCCCTTTTTTGAATTCAAGATTGATTTGTTCCAAGGTATGCGTTTTTTTATGCTTGGTAATAAACCTTTTTCCGACAGCTTCGATGATTAGACTCAAACTGGTCCCCCCCTGAAGAACTTTCATTGTTCATATTTCATTTATTATTATTCTTATCGTTATACTCGGATTTGACTCTTAATAATACTCCCATCTCCTTAAGAGTATGAAATGAGAGTTCGAAAACTTTTTATAGTATTCCTATCGATTTTGTTGGTTATATTCATTTTAAAGGGATAAGTAATTTTTGTCAATATATCTATTCTACTTTTTTCACCTAAGCGGAGAGGCGCACAGGGACAGTTCTGTTGCACCACTTTGACTTACATACTCTTTATAAGAAAATTCATAAACCCTGATAAAAAATCTTTCGGGCTATGGTCCAAATAAATAAAATTAAACTCTCTCATGATACGAACACCCTCAATCGGTATCATAACCAGCGATCCTGCGTCTATTTCACGTTTTACCGCCTCTTTAGAAATTATGGTATATCCAAGGTTTGCTTCAACAAGAGACTTAATAGCGCCGATGCTGCCGACTTCCATATATACCTGTACATCCGAGAGACTATAGCCCAGTTCGAGCAGTTTGTTTTCAAAAACAAGCCTGGTTCCCGAGCCTTTCTCTCTATGAATAAGTTTGCCACTGCCAATAACATCCGTCATTTTCACTTTTGAACGCTTCACAAAACTGTTTAGCGGAGAAGTCACAAGGACCAGTTCATCATCTTTCAATTTTTCGTAAAAGAACTTGCTTGTATCAAAGGGTCCCTCAACAATGCCCAAATCAATCTCGCCGCTGATCAGTTTTTTAACAATCGCCTCCAGATTACTTACTTGAAGTATGATATCAATATGGCTGTTAAACCTTTTATGCTTGCCCAGCAGCTGAGGAAGCACATACTCTCCAATGGTCAAGGTTGCCCCGATATTATACCGTTTGACCAGTGCGGATTTATTTCTTAGCTTTCTTTCCACTGCCACGGCTTTCGAATCAAATTCTTTGGCATACTGAAGGAGAAGTTCTCCCTCTTCGGTCAGGGCAATGTGCCTTCCAATTCTTTTGATCAATTTGACCTTGTAGTTTTCCTCCAAATGCCTTATGTGCTGCGTTACTGCCGGTTGTGTCAGGTTGAGCATTTCCGCCGCCTTTGTGTAGCTTTTTAACTGTGCCACTTGTATAAACGTGATAAGCTTTGAGTCCATCATATTTGTATTCCTCTTGGTATGCAGTATGCTTCTATTTTATTACACCGGAATTATAAAGAAAAGTAATCTATAAATTTTTCTTATACTTTGATAACAAATCATAATTTGAATTTATAATTGAATCATACTAAAATATTCCTAGATTAATCCGTCCTACAACGAGGGAGCATTATGAATTGGCTTAAGAAGAACATTCCAGGTATATCCATATCCTTTGTCCTTGCTTTAGCGGCATCCTGGTTTGGCAATCAGTTTCCAGTCATCGGGGGGCCGGTATTCGGCATTCTACTGGGAATTTTAGTGAGCAGTTTTCTCGGAAGTCCGCAATGGGCTAGCGAAGGGGTTCGCTTTACATCAAAGAAGATATTGCAATGGGCCATTATTGTTCTCGGCAGTGGACTAAGTCTGGCCCAGATATGGAAAACCGGACTTGATTCACTTTATGTCATGCTTCTTACCCTGTGTTTTGCCTTTATATCCGCATACAGCTTAGGCAGGCTTTTAAAAACCCCCTTTAAGCTAACAAGTCTCATCGGTGTAGGTACAGCAATATGCGGCGGTTCTGCCATTGCAGCAGTATCACCGATCCTTGAAGCGGAAGAGTCTGACGTAGCTTATTCAATATCCACCATCTTTTTCTTCAATATCATCGCTGTATTGATCTTCCCGCCGCTGGGTCATATCCTGGGGTTTTCCGATGATGCTTTCGGTCTGTGGGCTGGAACGGCTGTCAATGATACGTCATCGGTAGTAGCCGCCGGTTATGCCTTCAGCAGCGCTGCCGGCAATTATGCCACCATTGTCAAACTTACCAGAACAACCATGATTATCCCTATCTCCATCATTTATGCAATTGCGATGGCGCTCCAAAAGAAAAGATCCATAAGCAGTGCAACCTCAGTTAACTACAGTTTTATGCGTATTCTCCCCTGGTTCATCCTTGGCTTCCTTTTTACTTCTTTGTTGAATACTTTGGGTTTGATTAGAGGCGATGTCCTCACAAATCTATCCCTGGCAGGAAAGTTCCTTATTGTGATGGCCTTGTCTGCAGTGGGCTTAAGTGCGGATTTTAAAAAGATGATGAAGACAGGTTTAAAGCCAATGCTTCTAGGACTATTGGTATGGGTTACGGTTGCCGTTGTCAGCATCGTTGTGCAGATTGTTACCGGACAAATATAAGAATAGAAAGGTCTTGAGCATCTATTTATGAATCAATTCTTCTGGCTTTTACCCCTAGGATTTTTGGTTGGAACCTTCGGAACACTTATTGGCGCTGGCGGAGGGTTTATATTAGTACCCGTTCTCTTACTCCTCTATCCTGATAAAAGTCCCGAAACCATCACAAGTATTTCATTGGCTGTAGTATTCTTCAATGCTTTATCAGGTTCGTTTTCTTATTCCAGAATGAAAAGAATTGACTACAAATCCGGAATTGTTTTTGCTGCTGCAACCATTCCCGGTTCAATTCTTGGAGCACTTACCACTTCAGTGATCTCCAGGAATGTTTTTGATGGCGTATTTGGGGTATTGTTAGTCGCAGCATCTTTATTTTTGATGTTAAAACCCAAGGACAATGCAGATTTTGAAGGAGAAATCCCTCCCAATCATATAACAAGGTCAATCATTGATATTGACGGCATTACACATATTTATTCCTATAACCCTGTTGTCGGTGTTCTTGTAAGTATTCTTGTCGGGTATATCTCAAGCTTGCTTGGGATCGGCGGCGGCATCATTCATGTTCCGGTCCTTGTACATACACTAAACTTTCCTGTACATATTGCCACAGCAACATCCCACTTTGTCCTTGCCGCAATGTCGTTCTCAGGAACTCTGATTCATTTGTTCTCAGGCCTCCTGTCAACCGGTGTAATTCAAACCGCCGCCTTATCCATAGGTGTGTTATTAGGTGCCCCACTGGGAGCACGGCTTTCAAACCGTTTTCATGGTGTCTGGATCATCAGGAGTCTGGCTATTGCTTTAGCTCTCGCAGGTATACGAATATTTGCGATGGCTTTTTAAATGAGTTTGGTTCGCAGCTATTCGGAAAGTATGTACTTCCTTCAATACTCTGCATAACCTATTCAATCCCATATTGTCCGTGATATTCCGGAGTATCCGGCTGTTTAACGGATACATACAGGGTTCCGGCCGAATCAAGACCAGCGTAAAAAACCTTTCCCACGTCAGTAATTCCCTGATTGGACAATTGGGTATTCAGCCATTTCTCATCGAGCTTAACTGATTGCAGATTCTCTTTCAGTACCCTTCCATCCATAATCAAGTCTTTGCTTAAGCCTTTATAACTTGTGGATATATTCAGATCAGACGGTGTTAACGGCGCCTTCTGTGATTTGGGTAGAACCGACAGCTGGCCGTCATTTTCGATGATTGCAAATTCCACATCTGCTAAGTTAAATACATTCTTTTCTCTTAAAAGGGTAGTTAATTCATTCATTGTAAAACGAACTTTCTTTAAATTCTTATCAATAATTCTACCATTTTCTATGGCTGTTACAGGCTCACTATTTGTCAGCTTTCTGATCCAAACACTCTTTATATGCAAGTAACCCGTAAGAATAGCGAGAGTACCAAGAGTTATAAGGACTGTAGTAGCAGTCGTCGGAGTATTTTCCGGACCCATGGCAAGATTTGCGGTGACTGATCCCAAAGTGATGATCACTGCAAAATCAAAGAAAGTCATTTGGGAGAGACCTTTTCTTCCCATAAGCCGTGCCACGATTAAAAGCAATAAATAGGCAAATACCGCTCTCAATACAGAAATCAGGATTGTTTGCATCCTATAAGCTCCCCTTGTTTTCTAATTTTGTTGAATTTATTTTTCCCATAAGAAACATTTTTATGGACGCAAATCTTAAAATTTGTCGAATCTCGAAGTAAAATGATATATTTATATATTTATATTGCTTTCATATATTGCGTTGACATATATATATAAATTTGATATAATGTTATACATTGGAGGTCTTATATATGGAAACCAATCTTGTAACTAAAGAAAAATTCATTGCAAAGGTTGAAGAATTAATTGCTCACGGGGATGGCCCTTTTAGCATTGCCGTAGCGGATATTGACAATTTTGAAAACATCAATAAAATCTATGGCTATCCCATTGGTGATGAAGTAATAAAAAAGCTTCTGTCCATATTCAATCAAAACCTGGGTACTCTGGACCTCATTACCCGGCATGGGGACGAGATCAACCTGCTGCTTGTGAAGAAGGGCGCTGAAAGAAGTTTTATGGAAATGGAAGAAATCCGCCGTTACCTTTCAGACAATACTTTTACGCTAAGTGATAAAAGCAAATCCGAAAATGTATATATTACCTTCAGTTGTGGAATCGCATGCTACCCAAGGGATTCTAAAAATGCCATTGAACTTTTTAGAGTCGCGGACAGCGCCATGTTCCGGGCAAAAAAGCTCGGCAAAAACAAGGTATGCCTTTCGGAAGCCGAAAGCATGGTATTGAAATCCAGCTATTTTACCAAAACGCAGGTAGACCGCCTGGCAGAGCTGTCCAAGGAAACAGAAAAAACAGAGGCTTTCCTTTTAAGAGAAGCCCTGGACGATTTATTTAAAAAATACAGCCGATAATGAAATTTATGCAACTTACAAGCAGTAGAATAATATGATAAAAGCAATAATAAATATAAATGCTTCACCAATGGTTACACTATGGAAAGAGCATAGAGATGTTCTGGATTGAACGGACATATAAACCTCCAGTATTGAAATAATCTTATTATATGATATTTTTTCGATAAGGTTCACGAACCCTATCGATGATTATAAAACTAAATAATTAACGCTTAATCGCAAGAACGGGAGAACCAATTTATTGGGGTGAATCCGTTCCGGATGTGCGAAGTGTATAGTGCGAAGCGAGATGTTATCATTGTTTTGATATATCTCTCACCTCCCACCTCTCACCTCTCACTTCCAGAATGGTAGGGTTAACTCTTTCGATCCGAATCCGTCAGCTAATCTCGTAAGCGTTGGAGGAGAAGGTGATCAAAATGCTTGATTAGATCCACCCTTTGTTGGGTGTACCCAAAAGCAGCTGCAGATACTTCTCTGCAGCTTTTTTATTCTCAAAAAACAGGAGTGATTTCTATGATTAGAGTTTGTATATCAGGTCTTGGAAAAACAGGCAAGGAAATTGCCAAAGCGATTATGGAGCAGGAGGACTTAAAACTCGTTGCCGCCATTTGCGGCGCAACCAGTGATAAACAAGGGAAAGATCTTGGAGAGATTCTAGGAACAGGTCATACCGGTATATCCGTTGAGAGTTCAGATAACCTGGAGGAGATTATCTTTAAAACCAAACCCGATATCGTAGTAGACTTCTCTACTCCGTCAGCAGCTTTATACAACGCCAAAATCTTCTCAAAAATGAGGGTTAATATTGTCATCGGAACAACCGGTTTTTCAAAATTTGCACTGAAAAAATTATTTGTACTTACCCGGCAGTATCATAACGGGATCGTTTACGCACCCAACATTACTTTGGGTGTGAATGTACTTATGCTGTTAACAAATCTCGCTTCCAATATACTGAACAACTACGATTTTCAGATTACTGAGGTTCATCACAAACATAAAAAGGATGCCCCGTCCGGTACCGCCATTAAAATTGCAGCTGAAATAGAAAAAGGATTAAAAGCATCCGGCAGCGAGAATACAGGTTCAGAGATTCCTATTACCGCTGTCCGTGCCGGAGGTGTTGTCGGCAAGCATGAAGTCATGATCATCGGAGAAGATGACAAAATCGAGATCTCTCATGAGTCCTTCTCAAGAAGAGCCTTTGCCCTGGGCGCACTGCGTGCCGTTCGGTTTATCAAGGGAAAAAGCGGATATTTTGAGATGAATGATGTCCTGGATTTGAAGAGAATCCTCATGGATTATGTTGAAAAAGAAAGCAACACCTTCAACAAGAGATATCTGAAATATGTAAAAAAGACAGATCACTCCCTGGAGATATGGGCATAAAAAAAGCAAAGTGAGGTTATAAGTTATGAAAAGCAGATTTTTCAAGGTATTGTGCACTCTTTTGGTTGGGATATGCATGGTTTCAACATTCTCAGCCTGCCAAAGCAACGGCTTTAGAGTCGGAGTCGTCACAGGAACCACCTTTGAAGAAAAAGCAAAAGAGTATAGCAAAGTCAAGGAAGTTATGCTTTACAAGGATGACAACCTGACTCTGCAGGAATTGGTAAATAAAAGAATTGACGGTGTTATCACCGATCGGCTGGTGGGTCTCTACGGGATCAAGCAGGGGAACTTTAAAGGGCTCAGGCTTGCCGGAGATTTCATCTACAAGGAGACCATTGCCGTAGCTGTAAGACAGGAAGATGACGCACTGCGTCAAGCTATTAACAGTGCATTGGAAAATATGATTTCGGATGGAACTTATAAAACCATCAGTGAAAGATATTTCGGAAGAAATATTCTTGAAGGTGTTGATTATCAGAAAACCGTTTCCAAGGATGTGCCCGCCAAGGACAGCAGCCTGGAACGGGTAAAGAAAGCCGGAAAGATCCGCTTCGCAATGAGCGGAGGCTATCCCCCATTCAATTACTTTACCGCCAATGATGCATTGGTTGGATTCGACGTTGAAATCGGAAAAGGAGTTGCCAAGAGATTAGGCGTTCAATATGAGCCTGTAACCACCGACTGGAGTGGAATTCTGGAAGGTTTGAGAAGCGGCCGCTATGACGGAATATTCGGCAGTATGGCAGTAACCACGAAGAGGCTTGAGGTTGTTGACTTTACTGATCCATACTATTATTCCGGCGCTCAGCTCATTGTCCGTGAAGACTCAAAAGTTAAGAGTCCGGACGACCTGAAATAGAAATTATCCGGTGCAATACGGCGCTTTTGGGAAAGGTACTCCCTTCAGCCGCCGTATTGCATCCTCCAGGGAGGAGATTTGTTTGACTTACGAATTTAGCTTGATTTTTGAAAAGTTTCCTATTTTTATCCCTGCTGCTTTCGAGACATTGAAAATTACAGCAGCTTCCATATTGCTGGGAGTCGTCATCGGACTCATCGCCGCTTTTGGAAGATTGTCAAAGCATAAACTCAGCTATTACCCGGCAACCTTCTATATTACCATCGTCAGGGGCACGCCCATCCTTCTGCAGCTGTTTGTAGTGTATTACGGGCTGGCCAACATCGTCCGGCTTGACCCCTATCTTTCTGCAGTCATTGCCTTTGGAGCACACAATGGAGCCTATATCGCAGAAATCTTCCGAGGCGCGATCCTATCGATTCATAAAGGGCAGATGGAAGCGGCCCGTTCTATCGGCATGACCCATTTTCAGGCAATGTGGAGAATTATTCTGCCGCAAGCGTTTAAAAGAGCAGTTCCACCTCTTGGCAATCAATTCATTATTGCTACCAAGGACTCATCCCTAGCCAGCACCATTGCTGTCCGTGAACTGCTGTTAAAGTCTCAGCAGCTTGGATCTTCTACTTTCCGGTTTATGGAGTATCTGCTGATTGCAGGCCTCTATTACCTGATCATCACCGCTGTCCTGGGTTTCTTTGTCCATAAGCTTGAAAGAAGACTGGCTGTCAGCGAACGATAGGAGTGATCTAGCATGGTAAAAAGGAGTAACAGAAAAATGGTTGAAGTCATCAGTTTGAATAAAAGCTTCGGGAACAACAAAGTACTTCACGACATCCAATTGACGGTTTCCGAAGGTGAAGTCGTCGTGATCATCGGTCCCAGCGGGTCCGGAAAAAGTACTCTGCTCCGCTGTATCAATTTTCTTGAAACCAGCGATTCCGGCGATATCCTTATCGATAGTCAGGTAATCGATCATAAGGAAAAAACAATCAACCAGATGCGTCAAAATGTAGGAATGGTATTTCAGCACTTTTACCTATTCCCTCATAGAACGGTATTGGAAAACATTATTGAAGGCCCTACCCAGGTAAAAAAGCTCAATAAGCAGGAAGCCATCCTCCTTGCAGAGGAGCTCCTCGATAAGGTCGATCTCAAGGACAAAAAAGACGTGTATCCGGATATGTTGTCCGGCGGGCAAAAGCAAAGGGTTGCGATTGCTCGTACTCTTGCCATGAAGCCCAAAGTGATTCTTTTTGATGAACCGACCTCAGCGCTTGACCCCGAGCTTGTCGGTGAAGTATTAAACGTTATGAAGCAGCTGGCCAAAGAAGGTATGACCATGCTGGTGGTTACCCATGAGATGGGATTTGCCCGCGAAGTTGCGGACCGCGTGATATTTATGGATGAAGGCCGGATTGTTGAAGAAGGCGACCCCGAATCATTCTTTGGGAATCCACAAAATGAGCGAGCCCAAGCATTTTTAAGCTGTATTCTTTAGAAATGTCAAACTCTGTTGAAAGGAGTTTATCGATATGAATAAGCATTATACCCAGATTTCGTTATGGAAAGACGTATCCAAGGACCAGTGGAATGACTGGAGATGGCAGATTGCAAACAGAATTACGACAATAGATGAATTGGAAAAAGTGATCCGCCTCACAGAGGAAGAGCGGGATGGGGTCAACCAAAGCCTGAAGAAACTCCGTATGGCCATTACTCCGTACTATGCCTCCCTCATGGATGCCAATAACAGTCATTGTCCCATCCGACGACAAGCTGTACCGACGATTCGCGAGACAAAAATCTCATCCGCCGACAGCAGCGATCCATTGCATGAAACCATGGATTCCCCTGTTCCGGGCTTAACACACCGGTACCCGGACAGAGTCCTTCTTCTGATTACAGACCAGTGCGCCATGTACTGCCGTCACTGCACAAGAAGGCGCTTTGCCGGTCATGACGATAAACCGCTGTCTATCCGGGATATTAAAAAGGCCATTGACTATGTCAAAGCCCATAAGGAAATCAGAGATGTTCTGCTTTCTGGAGGAGATGCACTCTGCGTCTCGGATAAAAGATTGGACTTCATTCTGGAAAGCTTACGGAACATCAGGCACGTAGAAGTCATACGAATAGGTACCAGGGCACCGGTTGTGATGCCTCAGCGAATCACTCCGGAGCTTTGCGCAGTATTGAAGAAACATCATCCAATATGGATCAATACTCACTTCAACCATCCAAAAGAATTAACGAAAGAATCCAGAGAAGCCTGTGAAATGTTATCGGATGCGGGTATCCCCTTAGGAAACCAATCCGTGCTTTTAAGGAATATCAATGACTGCCCCAATATCATGAAAAACCTGGTGCAGGAACTGGTAAAATCCAGGGTCCGCCCATACTACCTATACCAGTGCGACCTCTCTGAAGGGATTGAACATTTTAGAACTCCGGTATCCAGAGGCGTTGAGATCATCGAAATGCTCCGGGGTCATACCTCAGGCTTTGCTGTGCCCACCTTTGTAGTAGATGCTCCGGGGGGAGGCGGCAAGATCCCGGTAAGTCCACAGTATCTGATATCCCAGTCCCCTGATAAGATAATTTTGAGGAACTTCGAAGGTGTTATTTGCACATACACGGAGCCGGAAAACAAGGCACATTCCTGTCAGAACTGTGGCTTGTGCAGCAAGTATAAATCCCAGGAATCCAGAGGCTTGGAAAAGCTTTTCCAAGGGGAAAAAATGTGTCTGGTTCCAAGAAGCAATGTTCGGGTTAACAGGAGGGAAGGTTTTCATGAATGCACTTCAGTATAATGCCTGCTATAAAATGGATTATAATGATACCACACTTTATTTTGACTATCCCAATAAGCGGTTAAAAATACTGGAACATAACGAAGTACCCGAAAACGTAGTTCAGGAGATTATTGCAATCGCTGCCAAAGAAGGTCTGGGAAAAATCATCACCTACTGCCGGATCAGGGAACTCAGTCCGTTCAGAGCCTGCGGATTTGTCGTCGAGGGTATGATCAACGGTTTCTTTAAAGGTGAAAATACTTATTGCCTTTCCTACTTTATTGACAAGCAAAGGTCCATCTCTTTATATAAAGAAGAGGAAGATTCCATTTTATCAAGTTGTATGAATGATATCCAAAGATTCAATTATCGGCCGAATAAATCCTACCCCGTCAGGAAGGCGAAAGAAAGCGATATTCCTCAAATGATCGCTATATTCACAGAAACCTTCAAGACATACCCTTCCCCGGTCTACAATGCAGAGTATCTGAAAAATGTCATGGAAGATCAAGTATTGTTTATGGTAGCCGAGGACAAAGGCCGGATCGTCAGCATCGCTTCTGCAGAATTGGATATAAGGAATTCCAATGCTGAGATTACCGACTGCGCAACCTATCCAGAGTATCAAGGCAAGGGTCTGCTCACCCTCCTGATTCATTGTCTTCAAAGTGAATTGAGCGACAGAGGCTTCCATACTTTATACAGCCTTTCAAGAGCAATCCATCCAGGAATCAACAAAGCACTTCGCAAGTGCGGATATAAATACGGAGGGCGGCTTATCAAAAACTGCCATATCTGTGGGGATTTTGAGGATATGAATATCTGGTTTAAACAACTCATGAAAGGAGGATAACCGATGAAACTGATTTTAGCCATTCTGCATGACGAAGATGCACAGAGCGTGACCGATGCATTAAATAAAGGAGGCTACAGCGTGACAAAGCTGTGTTCAACCGGCGGGTTTTTGAGGTCCGGAAACACAACATTGCTCATGGGGGCAGAAGATGATACGGTGGATTTCATCATCGAAATCATTGAACGCTACTCAAAGAAAAGGATCGCTCAGCTTCACTACCCCGGGCACGCAGGAGGAGTTTATATTCCATCCTCAACAAAAATCGAGGTCGGCGGCGCAACCATCTTTATAACGAATGTAGAAAGATTTGAAAAGGTGTAGCTGTTCAAATCAGAAGGAGGGGGTTCTCTGGATAACAAGGTGATTCCCATACAGCAATGGATGAAGAAAAGACGTAAATGGAAGCGGTTTAGAAACGTGTTCATTTTGGTTGTATTGCTGATACTCGCCTTATGGCTTTTTAGACACCTTTAAAAAATACTGGAAATTTATAAGAGGACACTCCCTAGGGGTTGTCCTCCTTTTATTCTATGTCTGTTTCCTCTTATCCAAGTATTTCTTATCTATCAGTTTTAGCAATAACATCATCTTAGACAAATTCACAATATTTTTCTTATATTCTCTCTTTCGACTAAAAACTATTAATAAGGTTAAACTTGTATTACACGTATAGTTTTGTGAATTATTTATAGATCAGAGGGAGTCATCTCAAGATGCAGTTAGCTGTACTTGTAATTACAATCTTAGCCGCCTGGCGTTGGGGTGATTGGAAGAACTGGCAAAAATATCACTCAACAATGCTATTCATTTCGATGGCAAATTTACTTTATAATACTGTTTACGCAACAGACCGGATATGGAAAATAAGTCCAGAAATTCTAGGGAGCACTGTTATTGCTGAGTTGTTAAATACTTTCATTGTCTTTCCCCTTTCAGGGTTAATCTTTCTTACAAACTTCCCCCAAAATTCTATAAGCAAATTATATCGGATTTCAAAATTCATTGTTATTTATCTTTTCGCAGAGCTAATCTTTCTAAAGTTTGGAAGTATTGTTTATAAGAATGGATGGAATATCTGGTGGTCACTCGCATGGGACTGCATGATGTTTCCGATGTGGCTTTTACATCATCATAAACCCTTATGTGCATATATTGTATCACTATTTATTGTCGTAGCCATTGTTATTCTCTTTCCTCCCGGAAAACTAACACCCTAGTCTTTTATTAAATTCATAATAGCTTTATATTTCATTGCTATATAACTTGCAAAAAATATTATTCTCCTTTAATGTTTTTTACAAGTTGTTACCTTAATGTAATATGTGATAATCATATTCTTCCTTGTAATATAATTATCGCAACTTATATAGTTTTATCCATATCATATGGAACTAGACTTTTTACTGACTTAATTTTTATGAACCCTATTCTTCATAAATCGGTAAAACTTTCGTACGATCAGCAGCACTTCAATCAAGATCAACACGATAACAGCGATCAGCAAATCTCTTGTTTCTTTAAGCTTTTCAAACAAATTCGATAAAAAGCCTTTTTCGAGTTGGATCTCTGTATCAGAATACAGCGGGATATCAATCACATTACCATCCATCAGAACATAAGTGACTTTTCCGACAGGATTGCTTTTGCCAATGGGCGGCTTTAAATCTTGCGGAACTTTAAACTCAACACTTCGAATAAAGCTTTCTCCTTTTGGATGAACATAGAGAATATCGTTCAAAGAGGTTAGCCCAATGGTCTTATCTCCGACACTTACCCTTCTTAAGACCTGTTCCCTGCCTGCAAGTGAACTCGTAATAAAGTTGTCAAACCCATAATTCAAAAGGTTGGCTGAATCCATCCAGACTTTTTCCTCCGGTGAATCCAGCACAATGGCTATAAGCCTCTGTTGATTTCTTGTAGCTGACGTTATCGCTGTTTGCTTATTCTTCTCATTATATCCTGCTTTTCCTCCGTCAACCCCCGGATAACTCCAAAGAAGTTTATTGCTGCTGGTTAGAATCTTTGAATTAAATGGCTGTCCTTTATTTCCAAAGATACGGTTGAAGTTCGGGTTTTTCAAAGCGTACTGCATCAGCTTGGCCAGGTCCTGTGCTGTCGTATATTGCGCAGCATCATAGAGTCCTGTAGGATTCACAAACTTTGTGTCCTTCATTTTCAACTCCTGTGCTTTGGCATTCATGGCATCAGCAAACTTGAAGCTATCTCCGCTCACGTGCTCTGCCAAAGCAGTGGCGGCATCATTGGCAGAAGTCAACATGATTGTGTTGATCAAGTCTTCCGCATAGAACTTTTCTCCGGCTTCAAGGCTTAGAATGGAGCCTTTAACACCTGCTGCCTCCTTACTTATGGTTACTTTCGTATCGAGCTTTATTTTTTCCAGTACAATTAACGCCGTCATCACTTTCGAAGCACTGGATATATGCAAACGTTGGGTTTCATTCTTTTTAAAAAGAATTTGCCCTCTTTCCGCCTCCAGTAGGACAGCAGAGGCCCCATCAATTTTAGGAACTGAATATACTGTACTGCTAAAAGCCATGCATGAGAAAATGCTTAGGAAAGTAATTACGATCATGATGGATACCACTTGTTTTTTACTCACCCTGTCAGCTCCTTATCCAACCTTTTTATAAATTCAGGTTCTAAAACACTTACTAAAATATATTCCGGATCAGCTGTTTCAGACTTGAACAAAGCAGCTTGATATTTTGATCTATATAGACTATTATATAATTGATTGAGTCGTTAGTCAATTTATATAAGGAGTATTCCATGTCTAGAAACAAGGAAAAAAACGAGCTTTTGACTAAACAAAAGAAATCAGAAATTCTTTTCACAGCAACTAGACTATTTGCCCAAAAAGGTTATCAAGGAGTCAGTGTTTCTGATATTTCAAAAACACTGAAAATTAGCCAGGGCATCATCTTCTGGTATTTTGAAACCAAAGAGAATCTTTTTAAAGCCGCCTTCATGGAAGAGTTCAAAGCCATCAAGCTGGCGGCTTCCAGCATCCTCTCCGACAGCGCCCTTTCTCCCGGCGAAAAGCTGCAAAAGTTGATTTCTGAAATGCTTAAGGTATATCACGAAAAGAAGGAAGGCTGCATGCTGATTCTCCAACTGCTCTCCAATAAAGAAATGCAGCAGATACTCTCCATCGACATCTTAAGCGTTTATGAAGAACTCTACCATGAGCTTGAAGTGCTCTTTAAAGATGCGGGAGCTAGGAACCCAGAGCTGAAGGCAAGAAACTTTGTAGCTTTATTGGACGGGTTTATGATACAGATTATCCTTGGTTTGGACATCGGGAATTATGAAATGCTGGTTAAAGATATTCTGAAAAGATATGAACTGCTATAAACAGAGGTCAGTCAAAGAGCGGGTTTTAACAGTCTTAATGAAGTGACAGTTGAAAGTAAGAAAGGTTAACCAGTTTATAATTTGAAACGAATAAAGTCATACTTTTTTAACCCCAGGCAAGATAACTGAACCAGCTTTTTTCAGTATTGTTTTCTAGGTTAATATTAGCGTATACACAATTTATATATAGTGCTCCATGTTAAGGCTGAATACATGGGGCACTTATATTTGGATAACGACTATAAACGTCATTCCGTGTTAATAATATTAGTGATAATTTTTATTGCACAACTGTTGCCAAACTGTTTTGGATGTATTCGGAGGTACAGACATTGAAAAATAAAACAGTAACATTGTCCTTGTTCGGACTAATCCTCTCACTGTTTTTAGCCTATTTCATTACACAGCACACTTGGTTTCCATCCGGTGAACCGATCAAAGGCCATCTCAACAACATCATCCAATACGCCCAGCAGGAGAAATGGGCGGAGGCGGAAAACTCCGCAAACGAATTATCAACGTTATGGGATAAAGGCAAATATCTTCTTGCTGTGAATTATGCCGAAGCGGATTATTCACTCTTTATGGATAATCTCGCCAGAATTCAGGGGGCCATCAAAACCAGAGATGATACCGAAACGGTGAGTCAGGCATTGTCTACGCTGAAATTGTGGGATAACTTCATAAGAGTTGTACCCCAGCCATAGGGAGGATAACAAATGGAAGCTTTGGTATACATATCAAGATGCGTTATTGTATTGCTGTTTTCATGGTTTTGCGTCAGGCTGATCGGAAAAAAATCCATATCACAGCTGACCTCTTATGACTTTACCGCTTTAATGATCCTGGCGAATGTCGCAGCAGAACCGCTTGTCTATAAAATCAGTTCCAAAGCTCTTCTAGGTTCCCTCACCATCGCAGTGGGAGCTGTCGTTATCGGTTGGATATCACTCCGAAAACGATTCTACAATTTTGACTCCAAACCAGACATCGTCATTATTAACGGCAAGGTAGACAAACAAGCGCTGAAAAGGAACAGAATGAACCTGCCTTTTCTGCTGTCGCTGCTGAGACTTCAAGGTTACGCCAAGGTTTCGGATGTAGAGTTTGCCATCGTTGAACCGGATGGCAATCTATCTGTAATTCCAACATCCCAGAGCCGACCTGTTACACCCAATGATATGAAAATGGATACTCAGTACGAGGGCATTACGCTGCCGCTAATCATTGACGGAGAGATCCAATACAACAATCTGAAATTTGCCAAATTAGACACAGCATGGCTGAATCAGGAGATAAAGAAATCCGGTGCGAGCAATGCAGAAGATGTATTCTTAGCGGAGTTGGATACCACCGGGAAACTCAATGTGGATCTGTTTAAGGACCCTGTCAGCAAAAAACCGGGGATATTCTAGCAACCAACCGATACTTTTATCTTACATAATCCACCGGAGCGTCTCAGCATTTTCAGCCTATCAGCCCCACATTCTCCAATACTGTTTAGAAATAAAATATTTCTTTATTTTTTATTTCCGTAGAACCTATATCTGGAGGCGCTATCTTCGAATAGCAAAATGAGTACTGGTTAAACTAGACACCAAGGGAGGCTTTCTGCATGCGATGGTTATCACTGATTCCGGCATTGGCAACGATTATCTTAACCTTTAAGACGAAGAAACTAATCCCATCACTCCTTACCGGTGTAGTGATCGGCTCCCTCATCAGTACCCGATCACTCTTTAACGGAATTACCTCCATTGGTGAGTTTATTATGGACGTTCTAACGGATAAAGACAGTGCCTATACCCTGGGCTTTCTCATCGCCTTTGGTGCTCTCGCGGATCTGATTGAGATGGCAGGGGGAATTTCCGGTTTCAGTCAAAGGGTTGAAAAATGGGCAAAAAGCGAAAAAGGGGTATTGGGCTGGGGCTGGCTTTTGAGTATCATTACTTTCTTCGATAGTTCTTTTCATACCATTGCCGTTGGTACTGTTTTAAATCCTCTGCTGGAAAAAGTAAAGGCCTCCAAGGAGAAGTTCGCATTCATCCTTTCGGTAACAAGCCTGCAGCTGATTTTACTGATTCCGATCGCAACCGCCTATCTGGGGTATATGGTAACATTGGTGACCAATAACATTAAAGACCGGGGAATTACCGAAAGCGCCTATATGATCGTTGCTAAGAGCGTCTTATGGAATTTTTTCTCCTGGTCCATGCTGCTCATTGCACTTGGAGTTACATTATTCGGCCTTGGATTTGGCAGGCTTAAATTAGGAAGAACCAAAGATGAAACAGAAGAATTAACAGAGGGGCATGTCAGGAAAGAACAAAAAGCAAATGAAACTATCGAGGAATATCCCGGAAGGGCACGCAACCTCATCATTCCCATTGCGCTATTGCTTGCAAGTACGCTCTTCTTTTTCTGGTGGACAGGGAGAGAAAAGTCTCCAACTTTCTTTGGGGCTTTAAGCAGCGCTGATTTCAATGTATCCATTTTTGCCGGAGCACTGCTCACAATCATTATTACAGGGATATACTTTTTATCTCAGAAAATCAGCCTTGCAGAAATTGAAGCACATATTATCAAGGGCGGTGAAAAGGTTTTGTCCCTGATCCTCATCCTGGTATTAAGCTGGGCACTTACAGGTGTAACCCAGGAATTGGGATTTAATGAACTAGTCAGCGCGGATTTTATCAAAAGTATTCCAAAGTTCTTGATTCCGGCGACCTTGTTCCTGATGTCCGGGATCATCTCCTATACGATCGGATCCTCCTGGGCAACCTGGGCGCTGATTATGCCTTTAGCTGTCACATTTTCAGTCAACTCCGGCGTTAACATCGCCACCATGGTTGGTACCGTATGGGCCGGAGGCGCTGTAACCGATGTCGTCTCTCCCTTGTCTGCGGATATGGCGAAGATTTCTTTCGGGGAGCACATGGTTACCTCTCTCCCCTATGTCATTGCAGGCGTTATTCTTTCACTGATTGGCTATATTGCGATAGGTCTGTCTTTTTAACTTGTTCAGTATTCGAAACCGCCTAATATTTCATTTTCTACCGACTTTTCAGAGCACTTTTCTTCTCCTGAGAAATAATTCAAAAGCACTTCAGCCTGGTTGTAAAATTCACCTTAACAACATCACCTGGAATCCTTTTGATGTAAAAATTTTCAATAAGGAGGCGCCAAGCCTCCTTTCCAGATTCTACAGCAATTTCCCGCCCCCGTTACTTTTCCGCTTTTGTTTCATAAGGCCAATCAATGATCCCACCCAAGTTATATACATTCGAATATCCCATTTTCACCAGAGCTTCTGCGGCAGCAACGCTGCGTCTTCCGCTTCTGCAATAAACAAATATTTCGGCCTCCTTATTCGTAAGCTTTGCAGGAGCTTCTTTTTCGATAACATCCACAGGGATTAACAAACTGTTCGGGATATGCTTTTCTTGATATTCCTCTAGCGTCCTCACATCAAGCAATATGATCCCAGTCTCACGATCCAGTCGCTTTTTAGCCTCTTCAGGTTTAATGTTTTTATAGCTGAGATTTTTTTGTGAGTCCCCTTGAGCTTGTATCGTATTTTTACTGTCTGTCTGTTTCCTGTTAACACCCTCCGTACTGCAAGCAGTAACCCCAATGCAAATAAGTGCCGAAATAACTCCTACCATTCTTTTATTCATCTCAGAAAAACTCCATTTCTTATTTTATAAAGCACCAGACCAGAGATTGTATTCACAGGATATACAGTATACCGCTTATCCTCATTCTGTTATTGTAACAACCCCCATATTGATAGATCAAGTCCTTTTCAGACTTACTCATGAGTTTCTCAGTCATGAATGCGACCAAAGCAATCCCCGGAAGGTCTATGAGAAACCTTTACCACAAAGCTCCACCTCACGGTTGAAGCTTCAAATAACTTAAGAGATCAAAATCTATTTCGACTGTATCGCTCCCATAGGACAAAACATCACACATTTCTTACACTTTATGCATTTTTCCTCTTCAATGGCGGGGGCATCATAGCCATTTTGTTTTATGGCTCCAACAGGACATACTTTGATTGAAGGACACGGATGATTCTGGGGACATCTGCTTTTTTCAACTACGATCTTCATAAAGAATGCACTCCTTTTTTTGAATTCACTATAATTTTATGCAACATACAATGATTTCTTGGGACACTTTTCAATGCACACCCTGCACTTCAAGCAATCCGCGTGTGTTACTGTTCCTGCCTGCTTGTGACTTAAAACATCAATTCCGATCGGACAGTTTTTTGAACAAATCCTGCAATCGATGCATTTTTCTTTATTGAATACAACATGTCTGAATTTTGACTTAACCAGCTGCAGTTTGGCAACATAATGCGCCATTGTACCCATGGGGCAGATCATACACCATGTTCTCTGATTGTATAGAATCCCAAGCAGGATCGTTAGCATTGTGGTGATCACAATCATCCTGACAAATACAAAGGATACCTCCGTGAGGCTCCCCCAGGCATAAGCAATCTGGATCGCAAATGCCCCCATCAGCACGGCCAGAAATACCAGCTTAAACCAGGTTGTTTTCAAAAACCTGGGAACATTTCTTTTCCTGCTGATTTTTGAGAGGATCGTATCATTGAAGCTTCCCCTCGGGCAAAAGTTGCCGCACCACATTCTCCCTTTAAATATTGCTACAACGGAAGGAGCAAGCATACAGATCAGTGCAGCCATACCGACGAGCGGATAGAATATACCAACAGCACAATATACAACAAGCAAAACCCAGGACCACTGATGAATAAACTTTTTTAATTTCTCCATAAGACCACCTCTACATATAGGTTCAACATACCCCCGCGGGGTACTTTTTCATTATAAGAGGCAGACAATGCATTTGTCAATCTATAAATCCTAATATTACGATATATAAAGATAATCCTTGAAAATTTAAGTAAGATAACTCTAAGAGGCTCCAAATCCCCCGTATAGGTAATAAAAAGGATTGAACCGAATTTGTTCTGTGTGTGTATTTGTTATAGTATAGAAATATAATGAACAGCGAGGTGTTTTTATGTTAATAGTTGTTGCTTTTATGACATGGATAACAGCTGTATTCACCAATATCTACATCAGCAAACTTCTTTATGGTAAGACCTATTGCATGATAGATCCATTGAATGCCGTTTCAAAATTCATGTTTGTTTTATTTGCACCCTTTATCAGCATAAATTTATTCGCAAAATATCTCGTAAGAGAATCCTGTAAAGCATCCGAAAGCCTTGTTGCCGTAAAAATCAAATCCTGTATCAACTGCACGCATTGTAATTCTGACACGTGCTCAATATACGATCTGAAAATCCGGAATAAAATGCTTTGCAAAGGTCAGCTTTATAGTAAGCTGGGTGTGCATGTATAGTCGCGGGTATTCAGAACACCGTAAAGAATCAATGCAAAGTGTTATTCGTACATAATATTGACTCTCGTCAATGAAATCTCCGAATGACGGTTTTACATTACTAAAATCAAAACTAAAAATGCCGCTAATGATAAGACTATATGAATCGAAATCGTATTTAATATGAACCGCTTGTTTTCAACCTCCTGAGCCTCCATAAAAATGGGTATCACAAAAGGAGGCGGCAGCAGGAACATCGTGTATAATGCAATTTTAAATGTATGATCAAGATGCATTATCCTTTCTATAAGTAATTCACTAATCAGAAAGGCTATTCCCAAAAGAAGCAAAACCCGAATCAATGCTGTCAGCAAAGGCCGACCCAGATTTTGGGGATCAATATGTAGTTCGTACCCTATCACAACGCATATGACAGGTACAGTGAGATTTGAAAGCAATTTTAGCGTCTCAAGAATTGAATTTGATAACGGATAGGCTTCCACTGCATCAAGCAAGCCAAGACTTCCAACAAGGATACCCGACAGAATCGCCAGTATCACCGGGGACTTAAGAAAGGACAGCACTATTTGGTTTATTGTTGATGACTTTCCATTGATCTTTTGAAGATATGTAACAAGAATGAAGAACACAAACGTTACCTGTCCTAAATCAATCAGTGCAAGCTTATACATATTGGCAGCACCATAGACGGCAACAAATAGGGAATATCCCATCATCCCCGTCTCAAAGCCGCTGAACAGGGAAGGTAAATACCTGTTATTCGAATTGAGAAATGACTTAAAGATCGTCCCAAGCAATAACATCAATCCACATACGAGAAATACCGACAGGAAAATCAATCCATATCTTCCTTCAAAGCTTGTTCCTGCAAAGGCCATAAACAGCAGGGCCGGTAAAGAAATATTGACGATGATTTTCTTCAATTCGTCTATGGTGCTTTGACGAATGAACCTGGACTTGCGGAATACATTTCCAAGAATAATCAATAGAATCACCGGTAAAACCTTTGACACAATTACAACGGTATCTTTCAAATTCCTCACCCCATAAGTATACTACTTTGCCCTGCAAAATCTTATCTTATATTTTTTGATACGTCCTCTCTCTACTATCAGTATGAACTAGCCTCGCTTTTATTCAATACTTCATCAATGATTTCAGCTGCACACTTTACCAGCTCTACGCAAGGACGCTTTTTATAATACTCGGTTGTTCTTTCATCAGGTACAGGACTATCATGCCGAATACCTAATCCTAGAAGCTCTCTACAGATAATTGAACCGTTTTTGTCCTTAAATCTTTGTGATAACTGTTGAATAAGTTCATAGTGTTTTTGCTTTATTGACTTATCCTTCGGGTCCGCATATCCACTTTTAAGTCCAGCAATCATAAACATTGCGGTAACAGCTCCACAAACCTCTCTGAGTCTTCCCATTCCTCCTCCGAAAGACGAACTAAGCTTAACCGCTGTTTCAAATTCCAAGCCAATCTCCTTACAGTACGCTCCAAGAACTGCCTGAGAACAATTATACCCTTCTTTAAAAAGTTTAACACACAATTCTGGATGCCTCTCCAAAATACCACCTCATACTTAATCCTTAATGAAATTCAGCCTGCTGCCTTCTCGAGCAACAGCCATATTTCCGGCTGCAGCTTTTTAATATTCAGGGGTATTAATGACTTATCAGTCCAAGCATGCGAGGTACTTCCTGTCGCAAGCAGTCTATCATACTCACTATTAAAAATTTGATAATCAAACTCAATTCTTGCACAGGTCATACTTCTTATCCTTGTCTTTACAATGATTTCATCTTCATACTTTGCAGGACTCATAAAGCTGCAATCCATATGTGTTAATGGAAGCAGGATTCCCATTGCTTCTATTTGGGAATTAGGAATACTTGCATTTCTGAAAAACTCTGTCCTTCCGGCTTCAAACCAGATGGGATAGTTCGAATGATGCACTATACCCATCTGGTCTGTTTCTGCATACCTGGCGGTGAAACAAGTATCAATCACCATTATTTCATCCCCCAATAAACGAAATGCTCATTATATTTATCATTGATTAGTGACACCCGCAGCTGCAGCCACCTTCCCCATGACTGTGTTCATGGGAGTGTCCATGCCCGGAGCAGCCTGCATTACTGGATTTTAAGTCTCCACTCATGAAAACTTTGATAACTTCATCAATATTCCCGCTTACTCCGGAAATAATCTCAATACCATTTGAAACAAGGTTTTGCCTTGCACCTTCTCCCATACCTCCAGCGATAACTACATCCACATGATGTGATGCAAGGAATCCGGGAAGAAGTCCATGTTGGTTACCCAATGTGCTTACAACGGCTTTGCTTTTTACACTCGAGTTTTCAATTTCAACCATAGTGAAGTTCTCACACTTTCCAAAATGTCCGGATACATTCGTTCCTTCCGTGGCAATCGCGATTTTCATAGAATTATTCTCCCTTCGGTTAAAGTAATCATTTATTTTCTTCACACTCGTCAAATTTTTCACAGCCCTTACGCTTACAACCACCATTAATTCGCCTGCAGCAAGGTTTGTCTGCTGACAGCTGATAATTCCCTCCTTCAATCCGAATGATCTTTCCATGGATCAGTGCATCTGCGATCTTCCTTCTGGCAGTATTGATAATTCGTTGGAAAGTTCCCCTGGATACATTCATGCTGTCTGCAGCGCTATCCTGCTCCATTCCAAGATAGTCCGACAGTCGGATGGCTTCAATTTCTTCAATGTTTAAAACAACTTCATCCCTATTATGTAATTGAGGATGAAAGCAAGGATTATCCGGTACAAAACCGACCAGCCTGCATTTTCTGGGTCTTGGCATTTGATCACCTGTAATTTTTCCGAGCAAACACCCAACGATATTTTACTCATAGTTTATATTTAAATTATGTGCATATGCACATAATTATATTACTCCGATATAAATATAACGTCAATACTAAATAACTTTCATATAACAAAAACAGCAGTGAATTTTGACTGCTGTTTCCTTGTATCCATCCTTTGTTCAGATTCCCTTACTTCTCTAAAATCACTTTCATATTACTATGAATTTATGCTGCTACAGTCATTAATACAGTAAATTTTAGTAGAAAATCACCATAAATACACGAACAACTCTTTAAATTCCAAGCAAAGCATCTCCTCTATAAAGAAAGGCTGCAATTTATATGAGTCTATATAAATTGCAGCCTTCTAATTAAATCTTACCGTATTGAGCCATTCCCGGCGCCCAGTCCTGTACAGCTTCCACTTCCTAATCCTCGTCCCATACCTTTTCCATTACCAAATCCGGCACCGCATCCTCTTCCGGTTCCTTCGTTTCCGGTTCCATCGCATAGTGCCTGATTATCCTTTATTCTTTTATATATAGCATCTGCCTGCTCCTGTGTTAGAGTACCATCTTTAACTCTCTGATCTAAGATAGCCTTTTTCTGTTCCAGCATTTGAGCCTTGAACTCATCCAACTTGTTTGCTTCCTTTGCTATTGTCCCGTAAGTTTTTCCTGAGGTTCTTTCATTATTTACCTCTGTGATACTCTTTCCAGTCAGCCCCGCTACAACATCCGCAGGAGTTTTAATTTCCAGAGCATACACAGCTCCAGCTGTTCCTAAGACTCCTACTATTGATAGTACTGCAACAAACTTCTTTACGTTTTTCATGTTTAATCCTCTCCTTAAATATTTATTTGGGATTTATCTCCCAGCACAGAGGAACATTTCTTTTATCTAGAAATATCCCCTGTTCTTATATTTTTATTTTAAGGAGTAATTGTGATAGAAATATGATAGAAGGATAAAAAATGAGTGAAAACGGTTCAACATTTTACAATTTAGAAAATGCTGAACCATCCCAATCTAAGCCTAGAATAAATGCCCCAACAGCAAACTTAAACTTTATTAAATTCAAACCAGAAAGTCGTGCCTTTCTCAATACCGCTCTCAACACCGAAAGCTGCTTTATGGGCAGTAAGAATACTTTTTACGATTGCAAGACCCAGCCCCGTTCCTGCCTGTTTCCTCTTCCCCGACTTATCTACCTTATAAAACCGGTTCCATACATATGGAATCTCATCTTTAGGAATACCTTCTCCCTCATCTTTAATCTCAATTTTAATTTTATTTATATTTTCAGATACAGCGATAGTTATCGTGCTTCCCTCAGGAGAATGGCTGAACGCATTGTTCATAAGATTGTGCAAGACCTGCTCTATTCTTTGCTCATCGCCATAAATATAAACTTCTCCATTTACTTTTTGAGAAATCCCTATTCCGGTTCTTTGACTTATTACTTCATACTTTTTAACAACCCGCTCAAGTGTTTGATCCAGCCTAAATCTATCAATATGTAAATCCATATATCCAGACTGCATTTGAGAAAATTTCAAAATATCTTCCACTATACCGCTCAGCCTATCCGCTTCCTCAATAATAATATCCAGCTGTTTTTCTCTTTTTTCTGCATTATCTCCACTTACATCCCTGATGGTTTCAGCGTACCCTTTTATCAAGCTTAAGGGTGTTCTAAGTTCGTGTGATACATTGGCTATCAGGTCTTTCCTAAGCTGCTCTATCTTTGAAAGTTCATTACCCATATAATTAATTGTTTCCGCAAGTCTCCCGATTTCATCCTTTCTGGTGGTTTTAATTCTGGCATCCAGGTCACCTGAAGCCATGTTCAACGACACCTTTATTATATCAAGGATCGGTCTTGTGAAAGATCTTGAAAGGTAATAGGATATCAATAGTGTCGCTGCTAATAGAATTAAAGTAATATAAATAAGTTGTTTTTTTAGAATACTGACTGTATCTTCAACCGGTGCCAAAGGAAGAGTTATCATCAGAGCTCCTTGAATTTTTCCTGATGCATTTGCAGGTAGTCCAATGAGCATAAACTTACTTCCAAAGCGAGGATGTGTCATTAAAGAAAGAACGGTTTCACCCTTTAGTACGTTTGAATACGCTTCTGTCCGCAAGCTATTCATCATCATTGGCATTTGCCCGTCCATCCCTGGAGTTCCAGCGAAGTGTAGGGTATTACCATTGGAATCAATTAATGTTGCAGTTAAGTTGTTATCATAAGCCAGCTTGTCCAGTTTATTAATAAACTCTTCCTTTTTGCCGATATCCTTGGCTATTTCCAATCCTAAGTTTTTCACTTCATTAACACGTATTTTAGTATAGAAATGATTCAAAAACACAATCTGAAAAAGCCAGAGTAATATCAGAGCTACTGCAATAAGTACCATCATACCAAACCAGAGCTTCGAAGCAATGCTTTTCATTTTCTTCCCTCCACTTCGAATTTGTAACCTGTTCCCCATACAGTCACAATAAACCTCCGATATTCTCCAAGGCTTTCCCGGAGCATTTTCACATGAGTATCTACGGTTCTATCCTCGCCGATAAAGTCATAGCCCCACACCGCATTGAGCAGCTGCTCCCTGGAAAACACCCTGTTACGGTTCTGTACAAAGAAATTCAACAGTTCATACTCCTTGGGAGTCAGACTTATGAGTTCTCCATGAACATAAACATTTCTGGCATTCGGGTCAATTTCGAGACCTTCATATTTGTACTTTATGCCTTTTGAACCATCTTCTTGAAGCGGTAAACTTCTTCTTATAATGGCCTTCATTCTGGCAAGCAGTTCCTTGGGGCTGAATGGCTTAACCAAATAATCATCCACTCCAAGTTCAAACCCAAAGAGTTTGTCATACTCTTCTCCTCTTGCAGTCAGCATAATGACAGGAACCTGTGAAGTCTTTCTTATCTCCCGACATACACTCCAGCCATCCATTCTAGGCATCATAACATCAAGAATAATCAATGTATATTCCCGCTGCTGAAAAATCTCCAGTGCTTCAATTCCATTTTCAGCTTCATCAATCTCGTATCCTTCGCTGCTGATATATTCACGGATCATTTCTCGAATCCTGGCTTCATCGTCCACAATCAGTATTCTTGCCTTTTCCATAGGAATCACCTGTCCCCAATGTATTCATAAATTATTTTACCATTGCCAAATGTTCTATATCATTTCAGATAAACATCTGTCTACGATTCAGTACAATGCTATTTTAAATGAAAAATGTGATAGAAGTATGAAATCCTTTTAAACCTTAAATAGGGATGATGCTAAAAGATTAGCTAAGAGAGATCCATAATTGATGGGTTTTGGGTTACGACTTTATGAAATTTGAGTTGAAAACAAAGTGGTTTTCAAAGATTTATAATTCATTTATTATCAATTTATCTGTATTACCATTTTTCGGAATGAATTTTCACCAAATCAAATCTATCCTCAGAACCCCTATTTTCTGCAGGATACCCGAGTGCTATTGCTGCAATTGGAACTATTTTTACCGGCAGCTGTAGCTTTTCAACTAAAAACTTATACGAGTCTGACCCTGTATGAAGTCCGCACCATACCGTACCAACCCCCAGGCCATAAGACGCTAATAGTATATTTTGTATTGAAGCAGCACAGTCTTCATATAGAAATTCATTCATCCCCTGAACGTTTTTATCCCCGCAAACTACTATACAACAGGCTGCTTCTGCTATTGGTTTATGGTTTGAATCCTTTCGCGACAGACTATTTAAGGCCTCTTTTTCTCTAATAACAATAAAGTGCCAGGGTCTTTTGTTTTTTGCAGAGGGTGCACAAAGTCCTGCCTCAAGTATTGTATTCAAGACTTTTTCATCGATTTCCTTATCCGAAAACTTTCTAATGCTCCGCCTTTCTCTTATTGCCGATAAAACATCTATATTGCACGCTTCGATCTTTTCAATGCCTGTGTGAACCTCACTTCCTGTATAAACACTATCCGGTTTCATAATTACATGCAATACATCACTGTCAACCAGGCCAATCTCCTTTTGCATCTTTTTATCAATTGGAAGAATATATACTCCATTCCCTTTTGGTATTAACGAACTTCTGAAGGAAAAACCATTTATGGTGCCTTCAACCTTGATCCTGCCCCTACTGTGAAACTCTTTAGCAGCATCAAATGGAATACGAATATATGTCAGGCTTCCTTTTTTATCAGGTCTTATTATTTGGGCATCAAACTCTTTCCGCAGCACAACATTCCCCTCTTTACAATAACAATCGATTAGCCCTTTTTCTGACTTCGAATCTATGAAAAATAAACCTGGGCGTTGTTGTATCTTTCTGCCCCAGGTTAATTTTATTCTATTCCGATTCCAGCTTCAACAGCCGGCTCACATTTTTCCACAGAATATCTTCGCGCTCTTCTTCTGTCAGATCCAGCCTGTAAAACCGTTCCAGTTCCTCGTCATGAGGCCACATGGGGTAGTCCGTTCCGAAAAGCACCTTCTTTGTTCCATGTCTTCGGATGACCTGTACTACCTTTTCCGGTTCGAGGATAAACAGCGAACTGGAAGTATCCATGTATACGTTTTCCCCAACAAGGCAATCCAGAGATTCCTCCCACATCTGATATCCCCCAAGATGAGCGGCGATCACTGTAAGGTTCGGAAACATCTTAATAATCTTAGCCAATCGCTCCGGTCTTGAAGAGGTTTTCACCTCATCGCCCATATGCATGAGAATGGGCAGTTTCCCTTCGACCGCCTTGTAGACCGGCAGCATGCTGTCATCATCAATATTGAATCCCTGAAAATCGGGATGAAGCTTAATCCCCTTCAGGCCTAGCGCAATGACTCTATCCAATTCGGAATCGATATCCTCCAGGTCCGGATGCAAGGTCCCAAAGCCAATAAGACGGGGATGTGCTTTCTGTGCCTCTGCGATAAAGTTGTTGATGGATTCCACCTGCTCCACCCTTGTCGCTGTTGAGTGAACGATATACTGCTGAACGTGAATTTTACTGCCGCTTTCGATCAGGTCCCCCACGGTTCCTTTACCGGTCATGGGGATTCCATAATATTTTCCGATGGATTCCACCGCTTTGTCCGCAATCTTTTCAGGAAAGATGTGAACATGGGCATCAATGATTTTATGTCTCCTCAATTTTTACACCTTCAATCCATTTTATCCATAAAAATGCTAGCACAAATTGTAATAAAGCACAATTCCTGTACGTATTGGAAAAGCATTATTTCATTGAATTGAACACTCCTTTTGACAATATTCATCTATTTGATAAGGATTGAGTCATTTTTTGATCCAAACAAAACCCATGTTTGCATAAATTACAATCTTTGGAATTAGCATTTACTCTTGGAATAATGGTGTTGACAGATATCTTTCACCGGTATCCGGCAATAAAACGACGATATTCTTTCCTTTATTCTCCGGCCTCTTCACTACTTGTGTAGCCGCAAATGCCGCCCCGGAAGAAATATCCACCAGCAACCCTTCTGTCTTTGCCAGCTTTCTTGATGTCTCAAAGCTTCTTCATTCTTCACTTTAAAGATCTCATCAATAAAGTTTTTTTAGATGTTTTTAAACATAGAAACAGAAATCTCTGAACCAGCTGAAAGATTTCTACGGTATAGCCACAGCGATACTGTAGAGGTCATGAGTTAAGATTCGATTTTTTCAAATGCAGATGTTCATCTCCCCATTGCTTTATCAGCTGCATAATAGGTTTTAAACTCTGCCCATGTTCGGTGAGTGTATATTCGACTTTCGGAGGAATCTGTGAGTACACCTTCCTGCTGACAAGGTTGTATTCCTCAAACTTTTTCAGCTGCTGTATCAGCATTTTCTCGGTAATTCCGGGGATTCTTTTTCTAATCTCTCCAAATCTCAAAGGTGCGTCTTGCAAAGTCCATAAAATCCACATGCTCCATCTTCCACTGATGACATCGATTGTGAAGTCAATGGGGCAATTATTCAAATCTTCTTTTTGATCTTTCATACCGATCCCTGCCATTCTGTTCATCTAATTTTCACTTACTTTTTTGATAGTATTATACTTTAAAGTAGGTACTTGTGCAATATATGGTACTGATATATGATCAGGCTAATCATTAAATTGACAGGAGTTGAAAAAGATGAACAAACTTAAATTGGGAGATAAGAATTATCTGTATCCGAGCCCGATTGTTCTTGTTGGTGCAAGTACCAATGGAAACCCGAATTATATGCCCGTATCCTTCTGCAGCATTATCAACAGAGTTCCGGCGATGATCGCCATTTCCTTAAACAAATCGCATTATACACGCTCAATGATCAAGGAAAACGGTGTTTTCAGTATCAATATCCCCTCTGCGGACATGGTAGAAGACACGGATTACTGCGGCCTCGTATCCGGTCGGGATGTAGATAAATCCGGGCTGTTTGACACTTTTTTCGGAGTTCTTGATCATGCGCCTATGATTGAGGAGTGCCCCCTTAATCTCGAATGCAAAGTCGTTCACGAATTGGAACTGGAAGGCAGCAATGTCGCCATCATCGGTCAGGTTATAGAAACATACTCAGACGAGCGGTTTCTAACAAACCATCAGCCTGACCTAAAAAAGATTAATCCGATTCTATTATCCATGTATGAGTATAATTATTACAGCGTTGGAGAAATCATCGGAAAAGCGTGGAGTGTGGGCAAGAATAAAAAATAAATTCATAAACCTTGACATAATGCTGTCAGGATTTATCAGGTATACTGGCCTAAAGTACTTATATTTTGGAGGAAAACCAATGAATAACAATCTTGTCAGTAATGCTTTTCAGACCTTTATGAAAGATGCGCCCGATCATTCACAAGCATGGATGGAGGCTGTACAAAAGCTGGGAGCTGCCAGCAAGCTGGATCCTAAAACCGATGAACTGGCTTACATATCGGTTATGGCTGCTGTCGGACTGGAGAGCGGGCTTCCTTTCCATGTAAAACACGCTAAAAAATTAGGTGCAACCAGGGATGAAATTATCAGTGCAGTATTAGTCGGCCTTCCCGCCGTTGGCAACCAGGTCATCCGCGCCCTTCCCCTAGCAATAAGTGCATATGACAATGAATAAAGAGTCTGGCATAAATCCAGACTCTTTTCACAATCAAAACCTATATGTTATCTACGCCAACAGGCTCTCCCCCATATGTGAAAGCGCCCTTTTGCTATATACAACGGGAACCCCGCTTTTTTTCGCCTGCTTTTGATATGCCCCATAGAATTATGATTGATAAAATCGCAAAAACTATGATGTGTTGGTTCATTCATTAATTTCCGGCTGTCCTTTTTCTCTCAATACCTTATTCAGGATGGTCAAATTGAACAAGTCCTTGGTATCCGGTGCCTGCTTCAGGAATCCGGCGTTCACGGAAAGCTTCACGAAGTCAAGAACCGAGTCCTTTTCAGGATTATTGGTAACCGTCATCCTCTTGAACGAAGCATCCAATACATCTTTCGGCAATGGTTTCCTGGTCAGTTCATTGATTTGCGCATTGACCGTTTCCTTTGCCTTGTCCGGATTCTCATTGATGTAATCCGTCAATTCAACATGGGCTTTGATAAACTTCTCAACCAAAT
This sequence comes from Clostridia bacterium, assembly GCA_026418695.1. Taxonomy (GTDB): domain Bacteria; phylum Bacillota; class Clostridia; order Acetivibrionales; family JAFADI01; genus SKW158. The sequence continues at coordinate 1,193 of JAOAAU010000047.1, read as the reverse complement.
CGGGATTTTCTTTTAAAAACTTTGTTCTGGCAATAACAACCGCAGTAGTATATTTCCCATCTCTCCAAACTTGATTATAATCAAGCACCACATTGGCACTAATTTCCTTCACAAGTCTTGAACCCCATGGTTCCGGAACCAGTGCAGCATCAATCTCGCCTTTATCCAGCAGCGTTTTGATATCCGGGTTCTCGGCCTGCCGAACCTCCACTGTTCCACCCTTCGTTGTATCCTTCAGCCCATTTTCCTTTAAAAGGTTTCTCAAGGACAAATCTTGAGTATTTCCGAACTGAGGAACTGCCACCTTTTTGCCGTCCAATTCCTTTACACTTTTTAAAACCAGATCCTTTTTGGAAACCAGGATCGCACCTGCGTCTGTGGCTCCAGCAATGATCTGAAGCTCACCTTTGGATTTTGTATATCCATTGATTGCAGGGCCTGGTCCTATGTATCCGATATCTACTTCTCCTGCAAAAAGCGCTTCTATTTCTGAAGGTCCTGCATTGAACACTTTCCAGTCAATCTTATTTGCTTCACCAACGGCCTTCTGGAACTGACCCTCCGCTTTACCGATCAATCCTTGAGAATGAGTTATATTCGGAAAGAGAGCTACTCTTATAGATGGATTTTCCTTCTTTGAATTGCACCCTGAAGCCATCCCCGCAACCACAATTGTTATCAAAAACAAGGTCAATATCTTTCTAACAAATGATTTTTTCATTCTACTCCCCCTTGAATAATTTATCATTCTTATATGTTTACTAGGTTTTATGGATATTTTTTGCCCTCATTGATATGTTTTTACCAATGAGGGCAACCCTTAATCAATTTTAATTTTTAGATATCCCTGAAGGTTTAAGCTTCCTGGAAAAGCACAGTTGACAAGTATCTTTCACCAGTATCCGGAAGGAGTACAACAATGGTCTTCCCTTTGTTTTCCGGTCTCTTGGCAATCTCAGTTGCTGCAAAAGCTGCTGCACCGGAGGAGATACCCACTAATAAGCCTTCTGTCTTAGCCAGTTTTCTTCCTGTTTCAAAGGCCTCTTCGTTCCTCACCTTGAAAATCTCATCGATAACACCCTTATTAAGAATGTCCGGAACAAACCCGGCACCAATTCCCTGGATTTTGTGGGCTCCAGGATTTCCACCGGAAAGAACGGGTGAATCATTCGGTTCTACTGCAATGATCTTAA
>JAOAAU010000036.1 GCA_026418695.1 Clostridia bacterium | reverse complement strand
CAAGAGACGGCATAAGAGAATGACCGAGAGTATATTCAAAAAGCATCTACAAATAAGTATACTTTTGTTTTTGTAGTCCAAACTTTGTCCATTCAGATTCCTTTTCTGCAATAATTAGCAGGTAGTGATGGTTGCTGCGCAATATCACATGTTGACCTTCATATTTCACTTTGTTAAAATTAATTACGAAAGTGAGGATTCCATCCATAATGAAACCAAAAACAAAATTCCTTCTGTCTATGATTACATTAATTTGTTCTACTATTCTGGCGATTGCCAGCCTTTTAGGCAAGAGTTACTTCACCGCTGCTTTTTGGGCTGTTTTTGCAATATCATCCTTGTCAATTGGCCGTTCATATCATAAAACCAGCAGATAATTATCACTGTTTTTCTCATGCTGTATTCATTAAAAATATAGTTATTCCTATTGTTATTTGCTTTTCAAGATACTCTTGGTGCATCCACTTCTAAGGGAAGGACTGAATTTCAAAAGAAAAAGGACTGCCGAAGCAATCCTCTAGTCACAACATACATTCTATTTATTTTCCGTACGGTTGATCAACTCATCCTGAGCCTTTTTGCCCATCTGTATAAAATACGCGCTGTAGCCGGTGACCCTTACGCACAGGTTTTTGTAACGGTTTGGATTCCTTTGGGCATCCAGAAGCTGTTCTTTGCTTACCACATTGATCTGAACCTGCAGCCCGCCCTTATCGAAGAAGGTCTGCAGCAGTGTTGCAAACATTTCCAGTCCGTTATTGCCTTTGACTGCCGAGGGATGAACCTTGATGTTCAGCGGTCCTCCTGTAATTCTGTTGAAAGGCAGTCTCGCTACAGAGTTCAGCAGTGCTGTGAGACCATTTACATCTGATCCTTCCGTCGGGGACTGGTTCTCACTCAATTTATCTCCGGCAAATCTTCCGTCCGGAGTTGCACCCACGTATTTTCCCATGGTAGTGAAATCTCTGTCCGAAGACAAGGTCGGATAAAATGTATATAAATACTTTGAGGAGTTTACTCGGGCGACTTCGTCACAGAATATATCAACAACCTTCTTACCCAGCTCATCTACCCACTGAATATCATTTCCGAACTTGGGCATTTTTCTGTTCAGTCTTACCTGCAAGAATTCACTGCCTTCAAAGTTCTGGTTTAGGATATGGACCAATTCCTTGAGGGTCATTTCCTTATTCTTGAAGACCAATTCCTCAACGGCTGCCAATGAATCAATTACGGAAGCCAGGCCGCTGCCCTGAACGGTGATCTTGTGATACTTCGTTCCCCCGTCATTCCATGTCTTGGCATTGTCAATGGTTCCCTGGAGGAAGCAATCCTCAATTCTCATTCGCCCTGCATTATACTCTGCTTCTAAAGCAATATCTTTTTCAATAGCCTTTCTGTAGTCTTCCAAAAGGAATCGTACCTGCTGCCTGTATAATTCCAGAAGATCGTCCACGCCATGAATGCTCTCAACATCGGCAGTCTTTATCCCATAGTACGGTCCCGTCATCAGTCCGATCATTCTGTCTTCCAGTGAATACTGGGTTTCTGACAGAGGTTTGTCTCCTTTTGGTGCCATTGGGTATTCTCCCTGGTTCAATGCCAGCTCCAACGGGCGTGCCAGGTTAAACCACAACTGTCTCAGGCCGCCTTCCTGTGCAGGAAGGTTCGGGTCATTGCAGCCATAGAAACCATAGCTGTAGACATCTTCTTCCTCAACCCCATAAGCTTTTAATGCCGGAATCATCGTAATGTCATTATAGACGACGATCGTTGCATTATCCCGGATTGCATCGCAGACCTTCAGCCAGAACTTCCGGTCGATGCCCTTGTAATACCGGACAACGATAAAGGGATTCCTCAGCTTCATGTGATGCGCCGCCTCAACAAACAGATAGGAAAGTTCATTCACACCAGGCTTGTCCCCTTTAAGCAATCCTCCGAGTGTCAGATAGTTGGGGTCATCATATGCTACTTCGATTGTATACTTTGTTGCATCCAGCTCCTGGGACATATGATCCGTCGGAGTCATGATATCATTGTTTTTATTATAGAATTCTTCTATCAACTCCAGCGCTTCCTGTTCTGTGAGAACTCCACTTTCCATATCCGCCTTAAAGAAGGGATATAGATACTGATCCATTCTGCTCAGGTTGAACACACCGCAGCCACAGACCTTCATCAAAGGAAGCACAATGAGCCAGATCAGCTGAATGGCTTCATAAAAGCTTCTGGCAGGCTTTTCACTGATATGTGCACAGCTTTCAGCAATCTTCAAAAGTTCAGCTTTTCTACCAGGATCATTGCATTTCTCAGCCTCAAACTTCGCCTGTGCCGCATACCTTTGGATATATTTCGAAATTGCCCGGTAGCAAATCGTAGCTCCCTCAATAAAGCTGGCTTTTTTCTCATCCTCTTTAACCGATGTTTCCACAGCCTTTGCTTCCGCTTCAGTGATATACCCTGCCAGTCCTTTTTGGATAATACCTTCCCAGTCAAGCGCCAGATGTCCAAAGGAATAGAACCATGGCGGCCTTCTCTTCAGCCACCCGTAGGAATAAAACCATAGAATCTTCTTTTGGATCTCTTCCGGTGCAATTTCCCACCATTCTTTTGAAAGCTTTTCTGCAATTTCCTTCTGCTCGTCTGTAGGTATGATCTCTTTTACTGAACCGATCAGTTTTTCTTCTGCTTCGATCGGCAGCGAGATCCTGTCCAATGTATACTCCAGTGTCTTACCATACCTGACAGCATACGACAGTTTTTCATAACGGTGTTCACTTTCTACCAAATATTCGATTCTTTCATAGAAAGTCGCTCTGTAGTCTTTGTCAAACCATTTTTCGATGGATTGTTCAATCCGCTTGGGCAGCATTAGATAAATCCCCCCTATTCTACGCATACGGCAATATTATGTTTACTAAAACATGCCGCCAGCTTCTCCATTTTTTCCCGGGACGGCGTTTCAAATACCGCTTCATTTGCAGACTTTCCAAGGCTTGAATACTTATCGACGCCCATGTCGTGGTAAGGTAACAGTTCTACACGCGCCAGCCTTTTAAAATCCTTTATAAATTCTGCGGTCTTGTTCATATTTCCCTCTGTATCATTGATACCCGGTACTACCGGAATTCTAACAATTATGTCAACTTCTTTTTGTGAAAGTTTTACTGCATTCTCCAGGATCCTTTCATTAGGAACACCGGTTGCCTGTTGATGCACTGCTGAATCCATTGCCTTCAAATCCAAAAGTACCAGATCTACAGACGGCAGCACATACTCCAAATCACCCCAAGGGACGTTAGCAGCAGTATCCAGGGCGTTGTGTATTCCCAGGGCCTTTGTCCTGTCAAACACTTCCTTGACAAATTCCTTCTGCAGCATGGGTTCGCCGCCTGAAAAAGTGACTCCTCCACCGGAATTTCTATAGTATTCAATGTCCTTTTTAACTGTCTCAATAACCTCATCCGCTTCCATGTAACTTCCAACCTGGATCAGCGCATCATACAAACAGTTTTGAACACATAGGCCGCAACAATTGCACTTGCTTCGATCAAAAACCTTTTCTCCGAAATGGTTAATAAAGTGTGCGCCAGTTGGGCAAACCTCCATACATTTACCGCACATCACACATTTTTCAGGAAAGTATTGAATCTCCTGTTTGGGACTGATGGACTCCGGGTTGTGGCACCACCGGCATCTGAGATTGCAGCCTTTTACAAATACCGTAGTACGGATTCCCGGTCCATCATTGATGGAAAAACGTTGTATATTGAAAACAAATCCCTTCATTCACGTTCCCCCTGTTTATCGGCTGAATCTTCCTCCAGACAATCGGCTTTTGTTGTTCCGTCTGAACAGCAGCAGACTGACAATTGCCAATTTAAAGAGGATAAACCTGAACCACAACTTTACTGCAAGTATATTTTTTATCATTCCTTATACAAACTCCATGAATAAGCTTTTATAATATCAGAAGCAAGAACTACCCTTGTCTTCTTATCCGCCTATTTCGTATTCCTCAGACAGTTGTTCGAATATAAGATCATTTGCACCGGTTGCATGTTTGAAAACAATGACGCAGTTTACATTCCTATTCAACGGATAGGGAATAAAGTGGCGTACCCCTATATTCAGCATGATTCCTTTGCCTGCAGGTACACGGAATGCTTTCATTTTACTTTCATCCAGCTTGCCTGCCGGTGCTACCACCGCGATAACATCCTCTCCACCCATTGGGATAACAGCTTCAGGGGTTTCATGATGTAATTCGAGTTTGTCTATTTTGAGTGCTCTTTTTTTGCATTCCAGAATATTCACACTGACTTCATCGATCCCTTTAAATGATCCGAGTCTTTCAAACCAGTTAAAGTTTTCATCCCCTGCTTCCGGGTTTTTATTGTCACTCGTTATGACCTGACCGAATTCGTTGAAATTTTCCTGAGTTAGTTCTAATATCTCAAGTTTCTTAGCCATGAGTATGCACCTCCGCATATTGTTTTTAACTCCCTGTGCCGGCTGATTGGCCGATTTCTTTACCCTGCCGGGAGCTTTCGTTTGACTGTTATTTCTTCTTAATCAAACCATTCTATTCTTCAATTCTTAAAGGAATTCGCTTCAAAATCTTCTTGGTCATTCTCGCCGGCGTCTCTGTGGTCTCGAAGGGAAACAGGTATCGTCCCATGTTTCCCTTCACCCTTCCACCTCGTCTTCAATCGCCAGACAGGCTGCCTCCGCTAACGTCATCAATTCCCTTCCGTGGTCAGGTGATGACTGAAACGGCGTCCATGCCGTTTCGCGCTCCGGGTGGAATTAAGTTTTGCAAGCCTTCGAAGCTTCTTTATAGGCATACTGGAGAATAAATTCATACCCGTAGGGCAAAGGCTGCACGGATGCAGACTTTAGTCGTCTCTGACCCAGGATGGGAAATAGACGACAGCCCGGAGGCTAGCCCGTCCGGCTTGAGGACGCGGTGGAGGGGTGTCGGGGACCATGGGACAAGACCTGGTCCCTGACAGGACCGCTGGAGTCACTGGTTAGAATGACCCTGAAATATTTTAATTTAAAATTAATGCCAAGCGCAGCTTAATCCACCACAAATATCACTTTGTTGAACGGATATTTTCTCTCCACCAAATCCTTAAAGACCTGAGGTGCATCCTTTAACGCTAGGGTATGTGTAATCAAAGGCTTGATTTTCAAGCTTCCGGATTGAATAAAGTCTAGCGTCGCAAACCATTCCACCCCTGGGAACGGAGCTGAGTATGAATTCCAGGCACCTACAATGGTCAACTCGTTTCTGACGATACACTCGAAAGACTTTGGTGGAATGATGACATCTTTATGTGCTGTACCCAGGTAAAGGACTCTTCCCTGTTTCTTAGCTACTCTTAAACATTGTTCCTGAGTAAGGCTTACTCCAGCCGTTTCAACTGCCACATTCACACCTTTTCCGCCGGTAAGTTCCTTGATAACCTGTACAACATCATTATTCAATGCATTCACACAGATATCCGCGCCGATTTCTTTTGCTAAATCCAGTTTGTCCGGAGCAATATCTACAGCAATGACTTTGGTTGCCCCCATGATTTTTGCAAACTGAATTGCAAACAGCCCAATGGCACCGCAACCCAATACGGCTACCGAATCACCGACATTGATGCCGACTTTCTTTATTCCATGCAGTGTTACGGCTGCTGGCTCGATGGTTGCACCTTCGAGAAAGCTTACACTGTCCGGCATTCTGATCAGGTTCTTTACAGGAGCCTTCACGTATTCCGCAAAACCGCCATCCGTCCTTGAACCAAGGAAATTATAGTCATCACACTGTCCGTAATTTCCCTGCTGGCAAAACTCACAGGTCATACAGGGAAGCATCGGAGCCACTGCAACTCTGTCTCCTTTTTTAAATTCTTTGATATCTGCCCCAACTTCTGCGATTTCTCCGCAGAACTCATGTCCGGGAATCGTGGGGAACTTGTAGGTTCCGGATTTCATTACCCTGTCCAGGTCAGAACCGCATATGCCTACAGCCCTTACTTTTACTAAAACTTCTCCTGCACCGATATTGGTTGGAACCGGGATCTTCTCTACTCTCAAATCGGCAGGAGCATACAATACTGCTGCCTCCATCAATTTACTCATGTTTTGTTTTCCTCTCTTTTATTGATTACGGCTTTTCAATGGCAGATATCTCAGCCAATCTCTTGTAAAAGGGTGCCATCGTTGTAAACATATCGATATAAAGTTCAGCATAATTCTTGTAGTACTCGTTCAGCTTCATATCCGGCTCGATCCTGTTTTTCGTGCTGATAAACTTCTTGGCAGTCTCTTCCATGTTATTGAAGATTCCGACTGCATAACCGGCAATGATGGCTGATCCTAATCCGCCGACCTCTTCCCTGCTTAGTTGAACATAAGGGATTCCCAGCACATTGGCTTTGATCTGGTTGAAGACCTTGCTCTTGGAACCTCCGCCGATGGCTCTGACTTCCTTAAAGTTCACGTTGGGGAACAGGTTCTTTTCAATCTTGAGATAGTAATAATACTCATAAGCGATGGCTTCCAGCATGGACTTATAGAAATGCTTTCTTTCATGGCCCCAGCTGAATCCTGTCCAAGTGCCTCTGATATCGCTGTTGTAAGGATAATTCCTTCCTCCAAGATGAGGAACAAACATCAGGGAATCCGATCCCGCCGGCAGGTCTGCCGCTTCCTTGTCCAATATCTTGTAAATCTCATCAAACTCTTCTTTGCCTGGTTTTACTATGCCATCCCTGAACCATCTGAGGCAAAGTCCGCCCCCTCCAATATAAGCATGCGGGAACCACAGCCCCTTGGATGCCGCCTTTGGGAAAAGAAGCGTTTTGTATTTCAAATCCGGTTTGAATTCATCTACGCAGCATGCAAATACCGAAGCCGTACCTGCAACATCAACGACCATTCCCGGTTCTACCAACCCTGCCCCCAGGAATCCTGCAGCCTGGTCTCCTGTACCTGCAGCAATGGCAACACCCGCTGTCAGGCCACAGTCTCTCGCAGCCTTTTCGGTCATTGTTCCGACAACTTTCCATGGCTCAACAATCTCCGGGAGCTTTTCCATGGGAATATCAAATTCTGAGCAAAGTTCTTCGGACCATTGTGTAGTACTTGCATCGTACAATCCTGAAAAATGAAGGTAAGTATAGTCGATAAATGCTTCTTTTCCGGACAAGCCTGCAAATTTTCCCGCTACATATGCCGCAGGCTGAATGAACTTGCTGACCTTTTTGAAAACTTCCGGCTGCTCATTCTTCCACCAGAGAAGCTTTGCACAGTGTGCAACGGTAGAGGGCAAACCAGCCATTTTCAGCACTTTATCCTCAAAATTCTGTTTAATATATTCAACATATTTTTTGCATCGTGTATCCAACCAGGAATCATAGTGGGTTACAGCATTCCAGTCATTATCAATTCCCATGATCCCTGCCATTTGTCCGTCAAGACTCAATGCAGCTACGTCTTTGGGGTTGATTCCCGACTTGGTGATGATGTCCCGGACAGTCTCACATGCGGAAGTATAAAAATCTTCCGGATTCTGTTCCACCCATCCCGGCTTCGGATAGTACAGCGTTGATTCCTTGTAGGAATCTGCGATCAGATTCCCTTCACTATCGAACAACGCAGATTTGGTGCCAGTAGTGCCTATATCAATACCGATTAAGTATTTCACGGTATGGTTCCTCCTATATTTAAAATGGAGATGCGTTTATTTGCTCACAACGAGCGCCTTCATACCTTTGCCTGCTGCAGCAAATTCGAATGCCTTTACTGTATCTTCAACACTGAAGGTCGCACTAACAAGCGCCTTTGCATTTACTTTTCCTGAAGCAATGATTTGTAGGGACTTGTAGTAATCTGAAATACTTGAACCCGTAGTTCCAAGAGCAATCAATTCCTTGTAGTGAATGAGATTTGTATTCAGAGTCACTTCTTCCTTGCCTTTGGGAAGTCCTCCGAAGAAGTTGATTCTTCCGTGAACCGCTGCCATTTCAAGAGCTTGTCTCTGCAAATCCGGCACGGAACATGCAGTGATGATTACATTGGCTCCGGCACCATTGGTTTCTTTCTTCACTGCCTCAGCCAAATCTGTCTGAGCAGAGTTAACAACCACATCTGCTCCCAGGCTCTTCATCTCATCCAATCTGTCCTGTGAGATGTCTGCTGCGATGACCTTTGTAGCTCCCGCCAGTTTGTTCATCATTACATGCAGTGCTCCGATAGGGCCTGCTCCAATTACTAAAACAGTATCACCGGGAACTGTATTCAATGCTTTATAGGAGTTGTAGCAGCAGGATAAAGGTTCTGCAATGGAGGCTTCTTCAAAGGACAAGCCATCCGGGATTTTTACAACGTTTCCTGCTTTAATGGCATAGGCCGGTATTTTCATATATTCCTGGAACCCGCCGTCCAAGCTGATTCCAAAAGCTTCGTAATCCGGGCACATCTGGTTAAAGCCCTGGATGCAGGCTGGACAAGTACCGCAGCCGATATTCGGCGGAGTAGCAACTCTCATCCCTACAGTGTAACCTTTTACTTTTGAACCTACTTCTACGATTTCTCCGGCGATTTCATGCCCCAGAACCCTTTTAGTTCCCTGGGGAATTTTAAAGTGACCGAATTTCGATATTCTCAAGTCAGTACCGCAGACCGCGCAGGATTTGACCTTGATAAGGATTTCGTCTTCACTGATTTTCGGAATCTCTACTTCTTCAATTCGTATATCTCCAACCCCGTAAAAATATGCTGCTTTCATTGATTTGACCTCCAAAGTTTATTCTTTTATTTTGAATATTGCGAACTTGCTGGTTTTTATCATTTGATCCATTGGTGATACGCCGGAGGTATGGCCCCCCGGCGTTTCTGGTTTTGTTTTTTTAAATTCGCTTTAAGCTTCGTATCCCCACTGCTTTTTATAAAGCGTTGTCAATGCATCTGTTGCAAGAATTGTGTTATAGATGATTTCCGGTGTAACCTTGAAGGGTTCTGCATGGGCGATTCCGCCTTCGATCGCAGCTCTGTTTGCTACTGCCATCAATTTTTCATAGGTTGGCTCTACATGCAGGTCTTTCAGTGTTGTTGGCAATCCTACGCTCAAACAAAATCTTACTACTTCTTCAATTTCTGCTTTAGGTCTGTTTTCAAGCACCAGCTGACAGATGGTTCCGAAAGCAACCTTTTCTCCGTGGAAGAAATGATGAGTTTCAGCCAGTACTGTCAGGCCTTCATTTACGGCATGTCCGGCTGCACATCCTGTATTTTCAAAGCCTACGCCGCTGAGCAGCGTGTTTGCTTCTATAACATTTTCGAGTGCTTCTGTAGCTACACCTCTTTCAGCAGCCAATTTTGCTTCCAAACCATCCTCAATCAGGATGTCATAGCAGAGTTTTGCAATGGCCATCGCTGCCTTGGTTCTTCTATAACCTTTACCTACGTAGTTTGCATAGTCGGATTCAGCATTTGCTCTTGCTTCGAAATAGGTAGAGAGTGCATCTCCCATACCGGAAACTAGGAAACGTACAGGCGCTGTAAGAATTACCTCGGTGTCTACCAGAACGATATCCGGGCTTGTTTTATGGAATATGCAGTGCGTCTGTTCTCCTTCTTCCGTATATACAACAGAAAGCGCACTGGTCGGAGCATCCGTTGAAGCTGCTGTTGGTGCGCTTATAAAAGGAATTTGCAGATTCGCTGCTGCTGCTTTTCCAGTATCGATGGTTTTTCCTCCGCCGATACCCACGAGTACACTTGGCTTGCTTTCTGCCGCCAGTTTTGTTACTCTGTCGATTTCTCCCAAAGTCACTTCTCCAGTAAATTTATCCAATACAAGTTTTGAGGATGTGTTTTCATAAACTTTTTTAAGCTGTTCGCTGATGGTGTCATACAAACGCTTGTCAATTAATACAAATACATTTGCACCATAGGCGGAAGTATATTCTTCCAGTCTTTTCAATTCTCCAGGGCCCTGAATGTATTTTCCGGGGCATCCAAATCCTCTTGTTGTTGTTTCTACACGTGCCATTTCAAGTACCTCCACTTGTTTATTAATTTTATTGAGCTTCCTTAGTCTATATGGGCAGGAGTGAGCATGATTGGCCTTCTCCTGAAATCCACCCGTTTGCTTTTGTTCTATAATTTATAATACTTTAAGACCTGTGACGTCTTCCGAAGGTTGCTTAGCGCCAGCTTTTTCATTTTGCTGGCAACACATACATAGAGTGCATCGAGCAGCACCGCCTCCGCAATACGTGCATGAAGATTTTCATTCAGTTCGTCAGAATCCTTGCTCGAAGTAAAGAGTTTTATGTCCGCACATCGGGTAATGGGTGAATCCTCATGATTGGTAATGCAAATCGTGGACGCTCCGGATTGTTTCGCAATCTCCAGGGCTCTGACAACATCCGAGGACTTTCCCGAATTGCTGATGCCGATGGCTACATCCCTTTCATCCAATAGAGAGGCAGAAACGGCCTGCTCGTGGGAATCATTATAGGTGAAGCACATGATTCCCAGTCTGTATAGCCTCATTCTCGCATTCAGTGCTGCAACATTGGAGCTTCCAAGTCCATATAAATCGATTTTCCTGGCTGCCAGCAGCAGACTTGCGGCCTTATCCATACTCTGGGTGTCCAATACCTTAAAGGAATCTCTCAGCGCCTCAATGCTATTGAAGAATACATTGGTACAAATGGATTCAATATTGTCCTCCAGGCTGATCTCCCCATAGATGACATCCGGGCTATGAGCCAGGGCCGGTGTCCTTGCCAGACATATTTTCAACTCGTGAAAGCTGTTATAGCCTATGGTTTTGATAAACTTGGTGATTGTGGATTCACTGACTCCGCATTCTCGCGCAAGCTCGCTGATATTTAGATAAACTGCTTTACTGTGCTTTTCCAAAATGTAATCTGCAATTCTTTTTGAAGCATCCGTGAGGAACGGGTATTTTCCCCTGATTCTCAAAAGCAGCAGCTCCAAGTCACTGCAATTCATTTTGACTTCGTTTCCTTGATCCATGTCTCTGCTCCTGAAGCTGTTTTTTATCCTTGAATTCAAATCATAGAGATTATCTGAAGGATAAAAAAAACTTTTCTTGTTGTTGCTTCTAAAAAAAATTTTTTTCCCTTCAAAAAGCAATACTCCCTTTTAAAATGTGCTTTTTGTCGTTACTGTTGAAACCTATCGAAATTTCCCTACAAACGGACCTTGTTGTCAGAAAAGCTATCGCGCAAGTAAACTTCTTCACATACTGAATTACCTTTCTTCACTTTCTATCATACAGCGATGGCCTCATCGGATGAATTAAATAAATTTCTAAAACCTTTAAATATTTTTTTATGTCTACCGATATCCCTCACAAATGATTTTAGATAAAAAACAAGGCTTGGCATACGCCAAGCCTTGTGTATCTTCCTTACAATCCAGTCCTTACACTTTGCAGCATTAATATTTAAGAAGTTTCTCTTCAGCCAAACTTCTATTTTTGCAGATTGCCTGGCTTATCCAAGGGAATCCCTATAGGAAGAGGTTTGCCGAAATATGGCGTACCGTCACTATTCCAGGTAAACTTCTGTATTCTCACATTTCTTCCCCAACCGCTGGTTTTGTTATTCTGTGCATGATACACAATCCAATCCTCGGTTTCATCCGGTGATTTCACAAAGGAAGCATGGCCTACCCCATAGATCTCATTATCTGCATCTTTAGAGAATACGGCCTCAGGCTTTTTAATCCAGGATGCAGGGTTCATCACGTTCCCATCACTGCAAACCAGCAGGCCCAGGCAGTACTCATTGGTCCAACTGGCGTTGGCAGAATAAACAACCATGATTTTTCCGTCTTTCTTCAGTATCTGCGGACCTTCGTTGATGCCGCGGACACTGTTTTCCCATGGGTATTGAGGCTCGGAAATACAAACCCGGTCACCACTGATGGTCCTTGGATCACTCATGGGTGCTATATAAAGGTTTTGCTGCGAATCCGCCGCTCTTCCGTTCGGCCACCCCGACCATACAAAGTACAGGGTACCATCCTCCTTTTGGAGTACAGTCCCATCAATCGCCCAGTCAAACTCCCACCGATCCGTATATTCCCCGGGAATCACCAGTTGACCGTGGTCAATATATTCTCCCTGGGGATCTCCGGTTTTTGATTCCAAGACCCCCATTCTATGGTTCATACCGTTACCATCACAAGCAGTATAGTAAACAAACCACTTACCATTAATATGGTGCAGTTCCGGGGCCCATACTTCGTAGGCATTCCAACCTTGCCTTGGCGTTTTCCATACTTTTGCACCGGTGCTTTTCCCGATCTCTGTTAAGTCTGTGGACTTTACAATGCGCAGGCCGCTTCCGTCGTTCTCAGCATAGGCAAAGTAATAATATCCGTCTTTATAAACAACCCAGGGGTCCTGCCCCTGAAGCTTTACGGGATTTTTGAATTTCTGAGCCGGCTTTTTAGATAAATCGATAGTCGGATTATCTGTAGTTTCCTTCAATTGAACCGCAGCAGGACGATAGCTTTGCTTCTCTTGCAAATCCGTTCCCTTAACCACACCCGGGAGCAAAACCAAATAAAGCAATAGCACATTTCCGGCTATAAATGACATTGTCCTTTTTAAATTCACCTGTATTTTTCGCTTCAAAACGCATCCCCCAGATCAATAATTCTTACGAAAGCAGCAATTGGTCTACATAATATTGGCCTTCCGGTGACTTTCCCTTCATCTGTAATTATTTTCTTGTCTGATATCATATTGATGGTGTAAAAAACTTTGTTGTAAGATTATAGTAATAGCAAGGAATCCGTCGTGTTGAAATGTGAAAAGATGAACTTGAAAAAATATGGATTGTTTCATTTACTCAATGATATTTTAAAATCAAACTGAGGTCAATGAAGTATATTTCTAAAAACCTTCATTTTTTTGATATGTAAAAGACAAATCTACCTTTTCTGTCAGATTGCTTAGGATTCAGGGGAGATACCGAATGGAGCAACCGAATAATTTTTATCTATTAAAGTTAATCCCGAATAGTAATCAATTTTCCAAGGCTAAACCAATGTTGTTGTCCATCAGATTTCCCATTGACCCTGTTGTAATCTGCTAGAAATGAACTATTTCAATTTCTCCATAAACTGTATTATCATTACTATCTTTGTTTAAAAGGTTGTAAACTCAATTACTCGCAGGCCGGAAAAGTAACCTTTATTTCATCAGAACAGCCCGGACAGGAGACCCATTTCCATTCTTGAGTTTAAGAGGAAGGCAGAAGAATTCATATTCTCCAGGTTCGATTCCTTCAAGTTTCAGCCCTTCAATGACCACGATATCATTTCCGAGCAAGGTTTTATGTACCGCAAATTTTGATGAATCAAATTTTTCGATGGAAAAGTAGTTGATTCCCACCGCCTTGATCTTTTTATTTGCAAAGAATTGCGCTGCTTCCAAGCTTAGGGAAACATAATCTTTACTGAATTCCTTTATTTTTAAGAGGGATTCGTTCTTTGGCACTTTTAGAATGATAATATCGTCTTCACCAATATCAAAATTCTGGACATGTTCCAGTTCAATTTTTAGAGGTACCTCCACTTCAAAAACCTTTGCTCTGCCGATAAATCGGCTGAGATCAACATCTTCCGTACTTTTCCCATCGTTGATAAAGTGCAGGGGCACATCGATATGGGTTCCGGTATGCATCCCCATGGAAAAACGGCCAACATTGCATACATCCCCTTTTTCCATAAAACTTGTCTGTTCCAGCTCCGGATTCTTATCTCCCGGCCAAACCGGAAGGTCATTTTCAAGTGTGAGGCTGATATCGTAAATTTTTTTCATTTTTGAACACCCTTTACTTTTGATATCTTCTATTATAGCATGAATCACCCTCGGATAGTGTATTGGCAATCATTTGCATCATTTTCTCAACGCATATTTCATTTTTAATAGAAAATACTAATCTATAGTGAAGGTGAAAAAGAGGATGCAATCGATACTTTTTCACGTTTCATTCCTTTGAAGTTCACCACAGGTTCAAAAAATCATTCATTTCAGGAGGGCTATTATGATGAGAGTAAATAAGATGAATCATCCCAACGAAGGCATCAAATGCGTTGTAAACACTTGTGAATACTATATGTCCGGTGATCACTGCGCAGCAGAAAAAATCGAAGTTCAGCCAAGAAATGCTGCTGACACCCAGGAAACAGACTGTGCAACCTTTATTCCAAAAGATTAATCCGGAGAAAAAAATCGGCCTTGTATTCATAGATACAAGGCCCTTTAATTAATAGAGTCTAAACAGGTTAGCGTTTTATAAAAATTATTTAAGCTATAGGGATTGTCCGAACTTCGCTATTTTTCCGTGAATCTTTATGATTAGCTCTTGATCCGAATTCTCTTCCGGTCTTACATTAACATGCCTCTTACTGATGCTTATATTCAGGATTCTTCCTTTCCAGTATGTTTTAAAGGATAGTTCCTTCCATCCCTCCGGCAATTGAGGGCTGAAACACAAATATCCTTCCTTGTCCACATGCATTCCTGCAAAGCCAAAAACCACACTTTGCCACGTCCCTCCGGCCGCAGCCGCATGAAGTCCATGGGACGTATTCCCCTGATTGTCCAGAAGGTCCGTATAGACTGCTCTTTTGAAATACGGATAAGCCTTGGATGGATCTCCGGCAGCAAGCCCCGCTACTGCATAAACAGCCGGGCTTAACGAGGATTTGTGCATCGTCCTCTGATTGTAGTATTCATAATTGATGCGTATGGTTTCTTCATCCAGGTCTTCTCGCAAAAGCATCGTTAACAGTACTACATCTGCTTGCTTTACAAGCTGCGTTTTCCCCAGGTTAAAGAGATCAGCCCCCTCTGGCCAAACAGGCATATCGTTTTCATCATACGCTCGGATCTTATAATCCTTCCTGTTGAAATAGCCGTCAAACTGTTCGATTCGCTTGGTTTCTTTGTCAAAAGGAGTGTATATTCTTGCTTCAATCTGAGACCAGCTTTCTATTTCCTCATCAGCAAGCTTGGTTTTTTCTGCAATCCTGTTATAATCACTGCGATACCTTTCTTTAAAACATTTCACCAATTCGATGGCCTTTTGAATATTCCAGCGTGCCATATAATTGGTATACGCGTTATTGTCAACACCTTCGTGGAATTCATCCGGACCA
Organism: Clostridia bacterium; assembly: GCA_026418695.1. GTDB lineage: Bacteria > Bacillota > Clostridia > Acetivibrionales > JAFADI01 > SKW158. The sequence goes on along the minus strand of JAOAAU010000036.1, from coordinate 7,060 downwards.
ATAACATCTTTGATTTCATAACAATTCTTGTCTTTCGAATAATCGCATCTGGACACCCAAAACCTTGCTGTCTCTATCATGACCTCCAGCCCATAGGCCTTCATGAAATCCTGATCATCCGTCGCCCTGAAATACTGATAAAAGGCATAAGCCACATCGGCTGTAATGTGATGCTCCATTTCTCCTGTCAGTACCTTGATCACTTCACCAGAAAAATCAATGGCCCAATCGGGACATTCCTCTTCTGCTGTATCTGCTGACTCCCAAGGATACTGCGCTCCTTTAAAACCATTTCGGGCAGCCTTTTCCCGGGCACCTTCCAGTCCGTGATACCGGTACGTCAAAAGTGCCTTTGCTGCTCTTGGATGCGAATAAATAAAGAATGGAAGCATAAAAATCTCAGTATCCCAGAATACATGACCTTTATATCCTTCTCCATGAAGTCCTTTGGCCCCTAGACTAATCTTGGGATCATGCTCATTGGCAACGCTCATTAGATGAAAAATGTTAAACCTTAAAGCTTTGTTTGCTGCCGCATCTCCATCGATTCTGATATCTGAGGTTTTCCAGAGCTTTGCATAAGCCTCAGCATGTCTTTCCATTTCCGGGTAGAAACCCTCGTGGGTAAACGTTTTCAAATCTTTTTCTACTATTTCCTTCAGCTTGCTTTTCTCTGAATCTCTGGAGGTATAAGTGCATACGTGCTTACTGACTTCAATCATTTTACCTTCATCAATATTAAGTTCAATGGTTTCCGATATACAATCCTCTCCTGCATCAATTCCTTTTCTTTCTATCCCCTCGTTGACTATAATCGCAGAACCTATCCCTATACGGATATCCGCATCTCTTGTAGCAGTTTCAAGATAACATCCCTTTTCATGCAAGCCGGTCGACTGAATGATATCCAGATGCCTGATATCGAGCTTAGGAATTGTCTGCGTGTTGAAAACCTGCCCATTTACTCCGCTAGCAATGATTAATGTCCCGCTATAATTCAGGGGTGTAATACAGTAAACGATTGCTGCACGATGGACATTACTGCGGCTCAGATATCTTAAGCCCTCTATCAGAGTCTCTCTTCCCTTTGAATCCTTCAACACCGTCCGTCGTGCAAGCAAACCTTTTTTCATATCAAGTACTCTTCGGAACTCAAGGACTTTGCAGTGATCCGGGTGAAGCAGCTCACCCTCCGCCAGCAGCCTGATGCCGTGCCAATGCTGGGTATTTACCAGTTCCTTGGCGTTCGCTTCTGACTGATCAAAAATCCCGGCAACATAATTCCCGGGATGATCAAATTTCGAACCTTCCTCCAAAGAGCCTCTTGTCCCCTTATAACCGTTGGATAATGTGAAGAGGGTCTCATATCGTTGATTCAATTGGTTATCGTAGCCTTCCTGATGGATCAGCCATTCCTCTTCACTGAGGATAGAAGAGATATATTCAAACTTCATGGATAGACCTCGTATATGATCGTATATTTTTTGTCAACTCAAACCTTAAGCCATTCTTTTCATTCTATACTTTTTCCACATGATTGAAAACCAACTGATAAATTACACTATCCTAGCAGCCGCGGGCTAAACCCTTACGGCTGCTTAAGCTGCAACCCCATGAATGGGGCTAAAACAAAGAAGTGAAAAATATAAAACCAATACAGCAGGCACAATATCTTTTTAGCCGGTTTTAACCGGGTTAATTCTATAATAGCCGCGAGGGTTTAGCCCGCGGTTAATGGCTTAAGCATCAGCACTTAAATTAATTTCAATTTCTTTTCAAACTTTTGGGTAACAAATAGCCTTGAAAAAAGAAGGGGCCAAGGGGTGAGTTAATATTTTCGGCAATCAGCTTATCGAGCGTTAAGAATATCCCCAACACGGACAGCGGCTAAATCCGCTGCCCGGTAAGTTGCACGCTCGCTTTTCGAAGCGAAGCCTACCCCAAGAACCTGCATTCCTGCAGCCAGTGCCGCTTCGATTCCGGCCTCTGCATCCTCTACCACCAGACAGTTCTCCGGTGGTATTCCTACCCTCATAGCCGCCACCAGAAATACTTCAGGGTCCGGTTTGCTGCGAGAAATATCATTTCCATCTGCAGTTGCATCGAAGGTTTTATCCAAGCCGATTCGTTCAAGAATCAAGGGTGAATTCTTACTTGAAGAACCAATTGCGATCTTGATGCCTCTCCCCTTCAAACCAGCCAGGAATTCTGGAACCCCGGGCAGGATATCCTTCGGTGTAAGCTTTTGAATCAGCCCTTTATAATATTCATTTTTCCGTGTAGCCATCTCCATCTTCTGATCTTCTAAATATTGTTTTTGCGCTCTCTCAAGGACGATTTCAAGGCTTTCCATCCTGCTGACGCCTCGCAGCCTTTCATTGATTTCCCTGTTGAAATCAATACCCTCTTCGTCTGCAAGCTGCTTCCAGCCCTGATAATGGCATTCATCCGTGGAAACAATAACCCCATCCAGGTCAAAAATCACTGCCCTGATCTCATTGCGATTGTCTATCATAGATAAAGCTCCTTCTTCTTTTTCTATATCAAAATTCATCTCAGCAACATCTTTTGTCCATTGCTTGTAATCTGTATTTCATCTCCTTTAAGCAGCGAATAGTTCACACCATTCCGCTCTACTTCAACTTTGATCAACCTTCCCTTATAGGTGACCTTGAAGCTGTAGCCCTCCCAATTTTGAGGCAGCGTCGGATTGAAGTGCAGTCCGTCTTCATAAGCTCTCATACCGGCAAAACCATTTACCACACACATCCAGGTTCCCGCCATGTTGGCAGCGTGAATTCCATCCTTTGTATTGCCGTGATAATCATCCAGATCCATTCTTGCGGTGCTCATAAAATACTGGTAAGCCTTCTCACGGTATCCGATTTCACTGGCAATGATGCTAAAGATCGCTGTAGATAAGGATGAGTCATGAGTTGTAAATGGTTCATAGAAATCAAAATTACGCCGCTTCTCCTCAAGAGTAAATTGATCTCCCAAGAGCAGTAAAGCCAAAACCAGATCTGCCTGTTTACACACCTGGTGCCTGTAAATAACAAGCGGGTGGAAATGTAACAGTAACGGATACTGACCCTCCGGAGTATTTTCAAAATCCCAGGGCGCACGATCCAGGAAACTGTCATCCTGCAAATAAACCCCTGATTTTTCATCATAGGGAACATACATATTGTCCGCAGCTCTTTTCCAAAAGCTTACTTCATCGTCACTTAACCCGATTTTTTTCACTAGTAATTTATATTCAGCAGGATAATTTCTCATCATCCGCTGGGCTGTTTCATAAGCATAGTACAGATTTACTCTGGCCATCAGATTTGTATAACAGTTGTTATTTACAACAGCGCTATACTCATCCGGTCCAGTGACGCTGTTGATACAGAATTTGCTTTCCTTATTCGGAATAAAGCTTCCAAGATCCGCCCACAACCTTGCCGTTTCAAAAAGAATTTCAGCCCCATAGTGAACCATGAATTCAGCATCTTCTGTTGCTTCCATATATCGCTTAACCGCATAAGCAATGTCCGCGTCAATGTGGTATTGCGCGGTTCCCGCCGGGTAATAGGCTGAGCACTCTTCACCATTGATACCTCTCCACGGGAACAAGGCCCCTCTGGAATGGGACATCTGCCTTGCTCTTTCCCTTGCCTTATCCAGTTTGCTGTGTCTGAATTCAAGAAGTTTTCTGCTGATTTCAGGGTTGTTGTAAAGAAAAAACGGGAGTATATAGGTTTCCGTATCCCAGAAATAGTGTCCTTCATACCCTTCCCCTGAAAGACCTTTGGCAGCAATGTTTGTTTTTCCGTCTCTTCCTACAGACTGCAGCAAGTGAAACATGTTCACCCGAATTCCTTGCTGTAATGCCAAATCGCCAAGGATTTCAACATCCGTTGTATCCCAGAAGTGATCAAGGTATTGCCCCTGGTCTTTCTTCAACCCTTCAAATCCGTAGTGATGAGCCTCGGATACAATTTCTTTTGCCAGTGCAGCGATGCTATCTTCCGCACAATCTAAAGAAGTCACATAGGCAATAAACTTATTGAGCGTCACTGGAATACCTTCCTGCGCATCAATCAGATATTCCGTTCTTATTTCCAGATCTTCTTCAAGGTCTGCTGCCGTATACCGGTTTGCCGTCTCTAGCTGGTTCACCATGGCGCAGGCTAAAGAAAGGTTGGAATTCTTCGTCCTCTGTACAATAAGCCCGACACCGGACGCCACTTCTTTATGCTCAACGTTCAAAACCCTTCCATGAAGCCCGGATCCCACCCTTGGATCATTATCAACAGTAATATTGGTAACATTGCCGTCCAAGGCAGAGACAATCCGAATCTTACCTGTAAAATTGAGCGGGATCACTTCACAGCGGATCACAGCTTGATGCTTATTGGTGAATGATACAAACCGTACAATTTCAATCTTTATTCTCTTTCCCATTGGAGAGCGCCATATCATATTTCTCTTAAGCATTCCCTCTCGAAGGGATAAAGTTCTTTTATACTCTTCAAGGGTACCTTCCAGCATAGTAAACTCTTCATCCTCAATAAAGACCCGGATGATCTTGCTGTTGGTTACGTTCAGCATGGTCTGACCCTTTTCCGGAAAACCGTAAGCGATTTCACCATACTTGATCACTTCTGTCTCATAAAAGCCGTTGATATAAGTCCCATCCAGGCCAGATCCCTTTGGTCCGTGATAGCCTTCTTCAAAATTCCCACGGAAGCCCAGATATCCATTTCCGAGAAAAAATATGGTCTCATTTCTGTAGTTGTTCTCTATCGTAAAGTTATCTTCAATAACTTCCCATTCGCTGTAAGGGTAAATTGGTTTCTTTATTGCTTGATTCTTGATCATAATTCCTCTCACTTCCTGAAAAAAGTCTAAAAAAATTGAAGATAGCCGGAAACTCAACTATCTCCCTTATAAATGAATTCTTATCCCTTAATCCCTGTTGAGGCAACACCCTCAATATAGTATTTCTGGAATATCAGGAAAACGATAATTACGGGGATGGTTGTAAGGATTACACCCGCCATGGTCACATTCACCCTGTCAAAGAACTGGTCTTTTGCCGCATTTAGCCCCTGAACAAGGGTATACATCTTTTCTTTGTTCACGAAAGTGGTTGGAATCAGATAGCTGTTCCACGTACCTGTGAAAGAAATAATTATAGTGGTAGCAAGCGCCGGTTTAGTCAATGGAAGAATGATTCTGAAAAACGCCCCGATCTTTGTCATCCCGTCCATTCTTGCGGCTTCAAGGAGTTCATTGGGTATCGTACTGATGAACTGTTTCATCAGAAATATATACAAACATTGGTATAAATAAGGCACTGTAAGGGCTGCAAAGGTGTTCAGCCATCCCAGCTTTGACATCATGATATATACAGGGATGAGAATCATATGGTAAGGAATCATCATTGTAGCAAGAACGATGATAAAGATGATCTTCTTTCCCGGGAAATTGAGCTTGGCAAGTGAAAAACCGGCCATGGAGGAAATGATACAGCATCCGGCTACGATAATGCCAGTCATGATGATGGTATTCAAATACCATACAGCGATGCCTCCACCGGCATTCTGATAATGGGTAATCAAGCGTATATAGCTGTCAAAGTTCAAACGATCTATACCGACAACCATCTTCTCAACATCCTTCAAATCCTTCAGTGAAGTATAAAGTGCATAGAAAAGAGGAAGCGCAAACACAATTGCAAAGGCAGTCAGGGCTGTATACAAAAATGAATTTTTTACTGTTTTGCTCATAACCATTACTCCTTTTCCTCAAGCAGTTTTTTCTGAACCAGTGTAATCCCCAGGACGATAAATAGGAAAATAATAACCGATGCACATCCTAATCCCATTTCATCAGGGTATCTGATTCCATGAGTGAAGAAATAAGTAATCAGGGTTGTTGTAGAATCTGCAGGTGACCCCAGCTTTCCATACCTCGAAATCGCAGCAATCTGGTCAAAAATCTGGAATGCCTGGATGGTTCCTACGGAGACGATTAAAAATGTTACCGGCTTTAAGGAAGGAACGGTGATGCTTTTGAACTGCTGGAACCAGTTGGCCCCATCCACTCTCGCCGCTTCATATAGCTCTCTTGAAATAGTCTGAAGCCCTGCCAGGTAGATAATCATATAAAACCCAACCTGCTGCCAAACATACAGGATAATGACGAACAAGAGGGCAATATCCGGTTTCGCGGTCCATGTATCATTGGGAAATCCCAATAAAGCAAAAGCCTTTGTAAAAATCATATCTTTTCTGAATAAGACCATAAATACAGTAGCAGCGGCAATCCCCGAAGTAATATTGGGAATGATATATACAGTTCTGAAAATTCCTTTACCCGAAATATCCTGATTCAGGGCCATTGCCAGCGCCAATGCGAAAACTGTCTGAAGCGGAACAGCCACCAAAACGATGATTACCGTATGCCCAATGGCTTCATAAAACTCCGGATTATTCACCAGAAGCTTTGTATAATTCTCCAATCCTACAAACTTTGACTGATCCATTTGAGAAAAATCAAAGTGCTGGAAGCTGATCAGAAAGGACTGAATAAACGGGTAAAAAAACCAAATAAGCCACAGGATCAGAAACGGCGCCAGCAGCAGATACGCTGTAAAAATATCCGAGTCACTGTTTTTAATCCACTTGCTCCCTATCATCTTTTTATTTGAAACGCTAACCATAACCTACACCTCTTCAGTTTGATACTGGTTCTATTCTCTAATTTATTATGCAAAATATAATTCAAAGGTTTATATTCATTCACTAAATGATTGTTATACGCATTACCATCTTTTATAATTTAGGGGAGAATGATTCTATTATCAAATTCTCCCCTAAAGCTAATCTTTGTTTTAATTTTTATGCTGATATACTACGATTGATTATTTATTGAAATTTTTCTGAATCTCATCAAGAATGTCCTTCACACTCTTCTTGTCATTCTTGAGAATCTTGGATTCCATCGCGCCAACCAAAGCATCGATAAACTTCTTGCCTTCTGCTGGATAGCCGAAGTCTTTACTTAC